>DATAEK010000216.1:0-17232 GCA_036258055.1 Vicinamibacterales bacterium | reverse complement strand
ACGCCCGAAGGCCGTGTATTACTGACCGAAGGTGATCCCTGCCTCCGCCGGGCCGGAGGTCCTCCCGGATGCCGGAGCAATCGGTACGCAGAAGAGGTCAGCGGGCTTGAAAAAGGAACGGATCGGACGCGGTACGCATTCCGCTATCTCCTCAGCTTCGACTCGAGGGAGGCGTGCGTTGAACAGAGAGATCCGCCCATGGCTCTGAGGTCGGTGCCCGCACTTCGATGGTTGCCTGAATACCGGGGTGAATGGCTGCGACCGGATCTCGTCGCGGGCCTCACGCTTGCCGCGTACCTGCTGCCGGCGGGGATCGGCGATGCCTCGCTTGCCGGACTGCCTCCAGAGGCGGGTCTGTACGCGTGTCTGTTTTCAGGCCTGGTGTTCTGGCTGTTGTGCAGTTCACGTCACACCGTCATCACCGTTACGTCAGCACTGTCGCTGCTCATCGGCGCATCCGTGGGCGAGTTGAGCGGCGGCGATCCCGCGCGTCATGCGGCCATGGCCGAGGGCGTCACGCTGATCGTGGCGGCGATCGCTTTCGCCGCATGGCTCGTGCGCGCGGGCAACGTCGTCAGCTTCTTTTCCGAGACGGTTCTCGTCGGCTTCAAGGCCGGTCTGGCTTTCTATCTCTCGGCGACACAACTGCCGAAGCTGTTTGGCTTCAAAGGCACGCACGGCGACTTCTGGGAAGGCGCGGCGTATTTCTTCGCACACCTCGGCGACACGCACCCGGTTGCGCTGCTGGTGGGAGGAACTGCATTGGCAGTCCTCGTTGCCGGCAAGCTCTGGCTGAAAAACCGGCCGGTCGCCTTTCTCGTGGTCATCGGCGGCATCATCGCGGCGGGAGCGTTCAACCTTCAAGCGCATGGTGTGGCACTGCTCGGCGAGGTCCCGCAAGGTTTGCCTGCGCTGGGACTTCCGGCGCTGAGCCGCCACGATGTCAACGGGCTTCTGCCCGTCGCCATGGCCTGCTTCGTCCTGTCAGCGGTGGAAACATCGGCAATAGGTCGGATGTTCGGGCAGAAGCACGGACACCGGTTCGACGCGAATCAGGAGATCCTGGCCGTGGGCGCCGGCAATCTGGTTGCGGCACTTGGTCGAGGCTTTCCGGTCAGCGGTGGCATGTCACAGTCGCTCGTGAACGAGAGCGCCGGAGCCCGCACACCGCTCTCGGGCCTGATCGCCGCCGTCTTCACCCTGATCGTCGTGCTGTTCGCGTCAGGACTGCTGCGGAACCTCCCCCAACCGGTGCTGGCGGCTATCGTGCTCGCCGCGGTCATGAGCCTCGTGGATATCCACGCGTTGCGGCACATCTGGCGTTTCAGCCGGGCCGAATTCGCTGTGGCGATCGTGGCGCTCCTCGGTGTGCTCGGGTCCGGCCCCGTCAACGGTGTCCTGATGGGAGCGGGAATCTCAATCGTACTGCTGCTTCGTCAGGCCGCTCACCCGCGGGTGACGGAGCTCGGTCGCATTCCCGCTACCACGCACTTCGCCGATCGCGCTCGACATGAGGAGGCCGAAGTCGTTCCCGGCGTGCTGGTCGTGCGGTGCGAATCATCGCTGTTGTACTTCAACGTGGAACACGTTCGCGAGCGGCTGTTCGAACTGCTCAATGTGCGCCCCGATTCCATCCAACTGGTGGTCTTCTCGTTGGCTGCGGTTCCCAAGCTGGATCTTGCGGGCGCCGAGCTTCTCGCCGACTTGCACAAAACATTGCGCGCGCGCGGCATCGACCTCAAGCTCGCTCATACCAATGGCGACGTCCGCGACGCGCTGCGGCGCATCGCGTTCGAACGGCAGCACGGCCCGCTCGAGACCGGCCAGACCGTCGATGTCGTCATCTCTGGCTGGCAGGCGGCTACGGCGCCGCGGTTGCCAGGATGATCTCTTTACGGTCGGGACACGGAACCGGGACCGGTGTCAAAAACTTCCGCGCTGTCCCTTACTGCCGCACCCGACGACCGACAGCCGACAGCGGACCGCCGACAGCGGACCGCGGCAAGCGTCAGTGCCCTAATTGCTTCGGCCGGATGATCCCGAGCTTCGCCATGCGGGTCTCGAGCGTCGTCGGCCGGAGCCCGAGCATTTCTGCGGCTCCACAGGATCCCCGAATGCGCCAGCCGCAGTTGTCCAGGACGCTGCGCAGGTGGTCCTTCTCGACGTCGACCATCTTGACACTGCGTTTTGCTGGCGTAGACGCCGGAGATGCAGGCAGAGCGATGGTCAGTTGCGTGCCTGTCGCCACGATCATCGCGCGTTCCACGACGTTGCGCAGCTCGCGGATGTTGCCGGGCCAGGAGTACCGCTGCAGAGCAGCCATGTTCTCCCTGGAGATTGCATCAATCCGCTTGCCAAACGATTTCGAAAAATCGTTGACGAAGCGCCACACCAGCAGCGGAATGTCGTCGGCTCGATCCCGCAACGCTGGAATCTGAATCGGAAAGACATTGAGCCGGTAGAAGAGATCCTCGCGGAAGGCGCCCTTGAGGATTCGCTGCTCGAGATCCTGGTGCGTGGCCGCGACAATCCGTACGTCTACGTGGATGGCTTTCGGGCTTCCCAGCCGCTCGATCTGCCGCTCTTCCAGCACGCGTAACAGCTTCACCTGGACGTCCGCCGGCAGGTCTCCAATCTCGTCGAGAAAGATGGTGGAGCGATCGGCCAGTTCGAAGCGTCCGATCTGTCGCGCGAGCGCTCCAGTGTAGGCCCCTTTCTCGCGCCCAAACAGCTCGCTCTCGATGAGCGTTGTAGGAATGGCTCCACAGTTCACGCGCACCATGGCCCGGCCGCGGCGGGCGCCCAGCTCGTGGAGGTACGTCGCGAGGAGCTCCTTGCCCGAGCCGGTCTCACCCAGCAGCAGTACCGTCGAGTCCGTGACCGCGACCTGCTGCACTTGTTCCAGAACCTTGCGAATCGCTGGACTCTGGCCGACGATGGTGCCGGTGCTGAACTGTTCCAGCGCTTCGCGCCGAATGCACACAGGCCCTGCATGCAGCTGACTGCGAACAGGCGAACCCGGCGACGCCTCGGGGTTGGAACGCGCGTGCCCGTCGTCCGGGGTTGTTTGCTCACGTAACTGCCTGAGCTCGTCGACTGCCGCTTGCAGTGCCTTCCGGTTCGCCTCATGGGTCACCGTTTGCACGATGACTCCCGAGACCACGCGCAACTGCTCGATGCTCGCGGGCGTCCAGTAGTAGTGATCAGTAGACGACGAACCGAAGGCAAGAACCGACAGTTCCTCAGCCGGTGCGACTGGAACGACCACGGCAGATCGAAGCCCGTGCCGAAGGCAGACCTGGCGATCGTCAGCACTGGGCAGGTCGTCGATTTGCGCGAAACATGCGACCTGGCCGGCCTCCAGCTTGGAAGAGATGAAGGGCAGGAAAGCGAGCACCAAGGGTTCGGGAACGGTTTCCTGCGGATTCCTCATCCAGTAGTGGGAGACGGCAAGGGTCGCGTCGGCGGCCGCTTTTCGCCACAGGATAGCCCGATCGAGCTGCAGGGCCTCACCGATCTGTCGCAGGCCGTCCACGACGGCGCCGTCGATCGCCTCGGTTGGGATGGTGGCCAACCGCGCGACCAGGTCGGCAATCATCCGCTGGATGGTCAGCTGATCGCCGGTGACCGCGGCCAGGCGTGCCTCGAATCTGAGACGCTCTGCCGCGTTGGTGACGGCCCCATCGCCACGGGGTTCGGAACCGCAGCGCGGTAGCGGGGGAGTCCAGTACCGCCGATCGACCTCATCGTTCAATGTCACGCCATTAGCTCGTGCAAACATCGCCGTACCCTTTCACGCTCGGCATCTGTTCCACCGGCCGTTTCCCTGCAGTCCGCCGGAGCGTTTCCGATGGCGCTTCGCCAAACGCCTGTTTGTAAATAGCGGCAAACCTTCCCAGGTCGTAGAACCCGTAGTCCGTGGCTATGCTGGTGACCGTCGTTGGCTTGGTGTCCGAATCAGTGAGTGCGCGCCGGGCACTCTGGAGTCGCTCTGCGACCAAGCAGCGCTTCGGGCTCATGCCGCGCACATGGTAGAACGCGTTGCGGAGTCCGCGTTCACTGACTCCGACGATCCGGCAGAGCTTAGCGAGGGGTACTGGAGCGCCAACATTCCCGCGCATGTACGCTTCGGCCCGCTCGACCACGTCTCGCCGCGACATCTTTGCGCCCTTGCACGCGTCGGCGCAACAGATCAATCGCATAGGCCGATACCCTAAATCTGGCGGGGGAATCAGGGAACTGAGCGATCTGCCAGAGTGGACCGGCAAAACTGACAGAGGGGGCGCGTAACTGTCGACAGCTGGCCTCTTGGATGTAGGCCGTAAGGCCTATGGCATCGGCGAGAGACGTCAGCATAGATTCGCTTTCATAAGGGTCGGGAGCCCTTAGGCCTCCATGTGAACACCTCAGCAGATCGGCTCCTGCCGCTCGATCTGTGATGCTTGTGTTCCAGCTGCGAACCCTCCATCAGTGTCAGCAAACGCGATGAGAGTGCTCGTTCTCCTGGCCTGGATGGCTGGAGCCCCCGTGACCGCGTTCGGCCAGGCGGCGATTGCCGGCTCGGTGACGGACTCGTCCGGCGCTGCATTGCCTGGGGTCCGCGTGGAAGCGAGCAGCCCCGCGCTCATCGAGAAAACCCGTACGGCCGTCACCGATCGCACCGGACGGTACCGCATCGAAGATCTCCGGCCTGGCGTCTACACCGTGAGGTTCGCGCTCGGCGGCTGGAGTCCCTACAAGCAAGAAGGCATCTCGCTGACTGGCTCGTTTACGGCGACCGTCGATGCGGAACTTGCGATTGGGCCGCTGGCCGAAACAATCACAGTCAGGCGGGAGATTCCCGGGGTCGACCTCCATAGCGCGAAGCGCGAGCTGACGCTGACCGGCGAGGTCGTCAGCTCGATTCCCACCGTTCGCAGCTACAACGCGTTGCTCGTCCTGGTCCCCGGCGTCGTCACCAATGTCAACGACACGGTCACCGGCACCGCGACGACGTCGTTTCCCATTTACGGCGGCCGGACCAACGAAGGAAGACTGTCAGTCGACGGTCTGAACGTCGGAAGTCCTCCCGCCGGCAATTCGGCAGCGAGCTACGTCGTCGACGTCGGGAGTGCGACGGAAGTCAGCTTTACGACGACGGGTGGCCTCGGTGAATTGGAGACCGCCGGTGTCGTGATGAACATCGTGCCTCGGAGCGGCGGCAACGAGATGCGCGGCTCATTCTTCGCGAGCGGCACCGGGGGACATCTGCAGTCCGATAATCTGACACCGGAATTGAAGAGCCAAGGCGTGACCGCCGCGACTCCGCTCACCAAGGTCTATGACTTTTCGGGCACGCTCGGCGGACCGATCCGGAAGGATCGCGCGTGGTACTTCGTCAACGGCCACATCGGCGGAAGCACGAAGGAGAGCGCGAACGTCTACTACAACCTGAACGCCGCCGATCCGGCGAAGTGGCTCTATGCGCCGGACGTGAATCGGCGGGAGTACTCCGATCGAACGTTCGAGAACGCCAGCGGCCGCGTCACCTGGCAGCTGACGCCGCGCAACAAGATCACTGGCTTCTGGGATGCGCAGAACTTGTGCCGGACGTGTACCGGCGCAACGCCGGGGCTCTCCGAGCCTCAGCGAGTGTCGCCGGAGGCCGTCGGCGTTCTCGGCCGGCGCCTCGACGTGACCCAGACGACATGGTCGTCACCGATCACGGATCGGCTGCTCCTCGAAGCGGGCTATGGCGGCATTCGTTTTGGCGTTGGCAATTTCGAACGCAACCCGAATCCCACGCGCGATCTGATTCGCGTCGTTGAACAATGTGCGAGCGGCTGCGCCGCAAACGGCAACATTGCGGGCCTGGCCTACCGATCGCAGGACTTCAGTGTTGCCCACACCGGCTCGTACCTGTGGAAGGGATCCGTCTCTTACGTGACCGGCACTCACAGCCTCAAGTTCGGTTATCAGCACACCTTCATGACCGACGATCGGACATGGTTCACGAACAACCAGAGCCTGACGTACCGCTTCAACGACGGCGTGCCGAATCAACTGACGCAATCGATCTCGCCGTGGGTGAACAACGCGCGTGTCGGCTGGGATGCCCTGTTCATCCAGGAACAATGGACGCGCCGTCGTCTGACGTTGCAGGGTGCGGTGCGGTTCGATCGCGCGCGAAGCTGGTTCCCGGCGCAACCGGAAGGGCCGTCGAGGTTCCTGCCGACGCCGATCGTCATTCCGGAAACGCGCGGCGTCGACAGTTACAAGGATGTCACGCCCAGGATGGGCGTGGTCTACGACCTGTTTGGCACCGGCAAGACCGTGCTCACGATGAGCCTGGGCCGGTATCTCGAAGGCGCCGGCGTGTCGTTCAACTACGCCAACACCAATCCGACGCTGCGGATGCCTCAGACGACGCCGGTGTTTGGCACTGCCGGCGTGACGCGCGCGTGGACCGACGCGAACCAGAATCTCGTTCCGGATTGCGATCTGTTGAACCCCGCAGCCCAGGATCTCCAGGCCAACGGCGGTGATCTCTGCGGCGTGATGTCGAATACGAACTTCGGCAAGAACGTCCTGACCAACAACTTCGACCCTGCCATCCTGAACGGATGGGGTGTGCGCCCATCGGACTGGAACCTTGCCGCCTCGATCCAGCATCAGATCGGCGCCCGATCTTCGGTGACCGTGACCTACGTACGGCGCTGGTTCGATGGTTTCTTCGTTGCCGACAACCTCGCGCTTCAGCCGTCCGATCTGACACCATATAGCATCGTTGCGCCCTCGGATCCTCGGCTGCCCGGGGGAGGTGGCTACGTGGTTTCGGGACTGTACGACGTCGTCCCGGAGAAGGCCGGACAGGTCGACAACCTCATTGCTGATTCGAGCAAATACGGAACGTGGCGCCAGTACTTCAATGGCATCGACGTGACCTTCAACATCCGGCCGAGCAAAGGGTTCACGTTCATGGGAGGCACGAGCACGGGTCAGACGGTTGCCGACAACTGTCAGGTCCGCGCCGCGGTGCCGGAGCTCGCGACCACCACCACGGGAACGAGCGCGTTTGGCGCAGGGCTGCAGAACTCCGCCGTCACTCCGGTCAGCCCGTATTGCCATGTCGCCTTCGGCGTCCTTACCCAGTTCAGAGGCCTGTCCTCGTATCTCATTCCCAAAATTGACGTTCAGCTCTCCGCGACGTTCCAGAGCAAGCCGGGGGCGATGCTCGCGGCGAACTACGCAGCGCCGAACTCCGTCGTCGCGCCCTCGCTCGGAAGAAATCTGTCAGGGAACGCGTCGAACGTGACGATCAACCTGGTGGAGCCGGGCACGATGTACGGGTATCGCATCAATCAGCTGGACGTTCGAGTGGCGAAAACCTTGACCTTCGGCGGCACGCGCTCGACGCTCGCGCTCGACCTCTACAACGCGCTGAACTCGAGTGCGGTCCTGACCTATGACACCACGTTCGTTCCCGGCGGCCCGTGGCTTCAGCCCATGTCGATTCTGACACCGCGGTTCCTGAGGTTCACCGCCGAGATTCACTTCTGATCTTCACGTGACCCTCCGTCAGCGTCTCTCGTTCGCACGGTGGCTGCTGCCAATAGCAGTCGTTCTCGCGGAACTCCAATCAGCCGGTGCCGCCTGGGCCGCACAGCGTCAGAAGCAGGTGCTGGTCCTGTACTCGACCAGACGGGATTCCCAGATTGTCATCGTGGGCGAACGAGAGCTACCGCGAATTCTCGATAGCGGTCTCGGGGAGGGGCTGGACTACTACTCGGAGTATATCGACCGGGCGAGATTTCCGGACATACTTTACCAGGCGGGGTTTCGCGATTTCCTCCGGTTGAAATACGCGCGACACTGGTTCGACCTGGTCATCGCCATGGACGATATCGCTCTCGAGTTCGTCGGGGCGAATCGGAACGAGTTGTTTCTCGGGACTCCGGTCGTTTTCTTTGCGAGCTCCCCCGTCACCCGGCACATCCCGAACTCCACCGGAGCGATTGCGCACTTGAACCTGAGCGGTACACTCGCTCTGGCCCTCCAGTTACAACCTGACACGCAGCGCGTCTTCGTCGTCAGCAGCGCCGACAATATCTACGAGAGCCTCGCGCGAGTACAGTTCCAGTCGTTCGAACCGCGACTCACGATCACCTACCTGACGGGACTCGCGACCAAGGAGCTCGAGGCGCGCCTGGCGACGCTTCCAAAACATTCCATCATCTATTACATGAGCGTCGGCCGCGATGGCGAGGGAGAGTTCTTCCACCCGCTGGAGTACTTGGACCGACTCGCGGCGGTGGCCAACGCACCGATCTACTGCTGGGTTGATTCCGCGATGGACCATGGCATCGTGGGAGGGAGCCTGAAAGACCAGAAAGCCGAGACGGAAGCCGTCGGCAAGCTGGGCCTCCGAGTGCTTCGGGGAGAGCGTGCCGACGAAATCCCGACGCTTTCGCCCGATCTGAATGTGAATCAGGTCGACTGGCGGCAGCTGCGGCGCTGGGGCATCAGCGAAGCGCGCGTCCCGGCTGGAACGTTGGTCAGGTTCCGGGAGCCATCGGCCTGGGATCGCTACAAGGTCTACATCGTCGGCGCGGCGGCCCTCCTGCTGGCGCAGACAGTGCTGATCGCCGGTCTGCTCGTTCAAGGAGCGAGACGACGGCAGGCTGAGGAGCAAGTGCATGCCAGTCAGGCGCAGCTGCGCACGAGTTACGAGCGAATTCGTGACCTCGGTGCACGGTTGCTGGATGCACAGGAGACTGAGCGCGCGCGCATTGCGCGCGAATTGCACGACGACGTCAGCCAGCAGATGGCGCTTTTGACGATCGATCTCGAGTTGCTGGGCAACGGAGATCAGTTCCAACCCGAAAAGCTGGCCGCTGAGGCCTTGAACCGTGCGCACGACATCGCCAGGAGTGTCCACGATCTGTCGCGCCGGCTGCATCCAGCCAAGCTGCGTCTGATTGGCCTGATTTCCGCCCTGCAATCGCTTCAACGCGAGCTGTCACATTCCGAGACTGCCATCACGTTCACGCACGATGGTGTTCCGTCGGCGCTTCCGCCTGATCTCACGCTGTGTCTGTTTCGTGTCGTTCAGGAGGCGCTGCAGAACGCCCTCAAGTACAGCCGCGCGCGCGAAGTGTCCGTGCATTTGACCGGTGGTCCGAAAGCGCTCACGCTGACCATCGCCGATGATGGCGTGGGATTCGACGTCGAGGCTGCATGGGGCAAGGGTCTCGGCCTCGTCAGCATGGGCGAACGGTTGGAGGCGGTCGGCGGTACGTTCGAGATTCATTCCAAGCCAGGCGCCGGGACCCGCCTGGAGGTGCGAGTTCCTGCGCACGTCGTACTGAGTTCCGAAACCGCATCGGCCTGACGGCGCCAATTACAATTGCGTCACCCCGAAAGCTCCCCCCGAAAACGCTGAATTTCCCTCGTCCGTGAAGATGCAGATCACCCGTGCCGATTCTGCATAGCGCGAAACCCTGCCGAGCCGTACCTTGAATCCCGGGGTGGAGCGGACAGCCCTTCCCCATCAGACGGGATAAAGTAATGTCGTATGGGGCGCCCGCGAGTCCTGCTGGCAGACGATCACACGCTCCTTCTCGGCGCATTTGAGAAGCTGCTGGCGGGGGAGTGCGACATCGTCGGCCAGGTGTCCGACGGCCGGGCCCTGCTCGCCGCCGCCGAGACGGTCAAGCCTGATCTGATCGTCCTGGACATCTCGATGCCGCTTTTGAACGGCCTCGAGGCAGGACGTCAGATCAAGCAGCGGCTGCGGAACGTCAAGCTGGTGTTCGTGACGATGAACGAGGACGCCGAGGTGGCGGCCGAAGCGTTCCGATCCGGGGCCTCCGGCTATCTACTCAAACGCTCGGCGGCATCCGAGTTGTTGATGGCCATACGGGAAGTCATGCAAGGACGCACGTACATCACTCCGCTCGTGGCCGGGGGGCTGGTTGGATCGCTGCTGCACGTCGACGAGCACAAGCCCAGTAGCGCGCTGACGTCGCGGCAGCGGGAAGTGCTGCAGCTGCTCGCCGAGGGACGTTCGATGAAGGAGGTGGCCAGCGTGCTGAATCTCACGCCGCGAACGGTCGCCTTCCACAAATATCGAATGATGGAACAGTTGAAAGTCAAGTCGACCGCGGAGCTCGTCCAATATGCCGTCAAGCACCACATCGTCTGAGCCGACGCGCGTGCTGCTGGTCGACGACAACGACGCGATGCTCGCTCGAGTGGCCGCGGTGCTGAAGCCCTGCTGCGAGATTGTCGGAGCGGTCAAAGACGGCGCTGCGGCGCTCGATGCGGCCCGAACCCTGGGGCCGCACGTCATCGTGCTCGATATTTCGATGCCGGGGATGAGCGGCTTCGACGTCGCGGTTCGTCTCCGTCAGTCTGGTTCGACGGCCGCCGTGGTGTTTCTCACCGTGCACGACGACGAAGCGTTCGTTCTGGCCGCGAGAGCCGCTGGCGGAATCGGCTATGTCGTCAAGCCGCGGCTCGTCTCCGACCTGAAGCTCGCCGTGCAGGAAGCGCGAGCGGGACGGCCGTTCGTGTCGGCGGTCCACTGACCGAAGATCCTACTTCGTGCCGGCCGTTCTACCGGGTTCGAGGTTGTCAGCGCTTCTCACCGTTGACGGCCCACTCGCTATCCGGGGCACGAACTCAACTGCGCCCTTCAGCTCGTGACCCCTGCTTCATGCTGAAGCGACCGCCGCCCGGCCCTCGTATCGGACCGACAGCACGGTGATGTCGTCAGACTGTTTGGCGCCGGTGGCGTGCCGGCGCACGGCGTCGAGGACGCTGAGTGTCGTCTCGCGCGCGCTCTGCTTCGGTGAGGCCGCGAGAAGTGCCAGCAGCCGTTCTTCTCCGAAAAGCTCCTGGTTCGCGTCGAAGGCCTCGCTCACCCCATCGGTGAACAGCACCAGGGTTTCGCCGGGCTGAAGCGCGAGCGTCTCGCTGGGGATCTCGCCGGCCGGCATCAAGGCGAGGACCCGACCGGAGGACGTGAAGACAAGACGCGGCGGCTGTCCTGGCGTCACAAGAGCAGCGGTGTGGTGCCCAGCGCTGGCGCACGTGACCGAACGCGTGGCGAGGTCGAAGAGCATGCACTGGAGCGTCACGAACATTCCTCGCGGGTTCTGTTCCAGCAGCTCGTCGTTCAGCCGTCGCAGGATCTCTTCGGGTGCGTAGCCTTGCCGCGCCATGCTGCGCAGGAGCGTCATCGTCACCGCCATGAACAGCGCCGCGGGAATGCCCTTTCCCGACACGTCGCCGACGGCCACGAGCACGCGATCGGGGCCGAGCCGCAGAACTTCGAACAGATCACCACCGACCTGCTGCGCGGGCTCCATGATCGCGTACACCTCGAGCCCGGTCCCTTCGATCTGCGCCGACACGTTCGCCGGCAGCAGGCCCATCTGAATCTCGCGTGCGATGCGCAGGTCGCGCTCGGCCGCCGCCTTCACGGCGTCGGCGTAGGCCTTGGCGCGCAGCAGCGAACGGACGCGCGCCTTCACTTCGAGCACCTCGAACGGCTTGGTGAGATAGTCGTTGCCTCCGACCTCGAAGCCGCGGGCCTTGTCCTTCACGTCCTCGAGCGAGCTGAGAAACATGATCGGCAGATCGCGCGTCGCATCCGCCGCGCGCAGCCGCCGGCAGATTTCGTAGCCGTCGATGTCCGGCATGACGATGTCGAGGAGAACGAGATCGGGTGGGGTTCGCAGTACCGCATCCAACGCCTGCTGACCACCGAGGGCGACCGAGAGCTTGTAGTCATCGCGCAGGGCCTGCACCAGGATGTCGACGTTGGCCTTGACGTCGTCGACGATGAGCACGCGGCAATCGGATAATTCTTTCAAGAATGCCTCCAGTGGCGTACGTCAGGCATCCGCGCTGTGTACACGGGCGAGGAGCCGGGAGGCGATCCCGCGAGCCTCGTCGTACTCGTATCCGTCGACGCAATGTTGCAGGCGCGCGAAATCGCCTGCCGTCTCGGCTGGAAGGCCGCACTTGCCAAGATCGGCGAGTGCTCCGCTCGCCAACGACAGGTCGAAGTTGTCAAGGGCCGCGGTCAGACGTTCCAGCGCAGCGCCCGCCGCCGCACGGTCGAATGGACGTGTTCGCGTATCCGCGCCGCGCTGCTCCTCGGGTCGAAGCGTCGCGATCGAGCTGAAGACAACGGCCGCCTGATCCTCGACGGCGGCGAGAAGCGCGGAGAGGTCCGTGCGGCCTTCGCGACCCGCCTGTTCGAGCGCTTTCGTGGCGGCACGAAGCGCGTCAGCACCGAGATTTCCGGCTGCGCCTGCGATGGCGTGCGCGTGCCTCGCTGCCGCCGCAGAGTCGCCGTCGCCGACCGCAGCGCGCAACGATGCGAGCGTCTGTTGCTGTCCCTCCGCAAACCGCAGCAGCATCCGTTCGAGGCTGGCGCGGTCGATTCCAAGCCGCTGTAGCGTACCATCGACGTCAATGCCGTCGAGGACGGGGTTCGAGTCGTGCGATGGAGACGGTGGAGAAACAGAGCCGGACGTTGCGGCCTGCCGGCTGTGGTCGCTCGACATCGCGCGCGTCGAGGATGACCCGGCCGCGCGTCCGGGCAGCCACCGCCGCAGCGTGGCGACGAGCGCCTTGCGATCGATCGGCTTCGTCACGTGATCGTTCATCCCCGCCGCGAGACACGCATCGAGATCGGCTTTCATCGCGTTGGCGGTCATGGCGATGATCGGGATCCTCGCGAAACGCGTATCGGCACGCAGCGCGCGGGTTGCCCCGAGCCCGTCCAGCTCCGGCATCTGCATGTCCATCAGGATGGCGGCATATTTCGACGGCGCGGCCTGAGCCATCGTGACCGCTTCGCGGCCGTTTCGAGCGACGTCGAGCTCGATTCCCAGTCGCGCCAGAAGCTCGATCGCGACCATCTGGTTGGCCTCGTTGTCCTCGGCCAGCAGCGCTTGCACGCCTTCGAACTCACGCTCGAGCGGCACGTCGAGTCCACGGCGCACGGTGTGGACGTGAACGCCCTGGGATTGCACGATCGCGTCGAAGAGCGCGGAAGCGGTGAGGGGCTTGCGCAGGAACACGTTGACGCCGAGTTCGGCGCAGCGCGCCTCCTCTTCTTTTCCCGCGTACGCGCTGATCATGATGATCGGCAGCCGGCGGGTCTCGGCTCGGGCGCGGATCCGTTCGGCCGCGTCGAGGCCGTTCATCCCCGGCAGCATCCAGTCGAGGATGACGAGGCCAAACGGATCGGGGCTGCCTTCGTGATTGTGGTGTTCGAGGAGCATCAGACCCTCCTCAGCGCTCGCGACAGAGACGGGAGGGATCAACCAGCCTCGCAACAGCGTCTCCACCAGCTCGCGGCTCGTGGCCGAGTCCTCGACGATGAGCACCGGGCGCTCAGTGAGCGTGGAAGGGGCGACGCGTGCCTGGGCCTCCTGTTGTGCATCGATCGCGAAGCGCGCGGTGAAGTAGAAGGACGTGCCGGCGCCTGGCGCGCTCTCGAATGTGAGGTCGCCGCCCATGAGGCGCGCCAGGCGCCGGCTGATCGCCAGCCCGAGCCCGGTACCGCCGTACTGCCGCGACGTCGAGCTGTCAGCCTGAGTGAAGGACTGAAAGAGTTTGCCCTGCTGCTCCTTCGCGATCCCGATTCCGGTGTCGGTGACGGTGACGCGCAGGTTGACGTAGCCAGGGCTCTCGTCCACGGAGGAAATCGGCTCCACTTTCAGCACGACCTCGCCTTCCTGCGTGAACTTGAACGCGTTGCCGACGAGGTTCGTGAGCACCTGCCGGAAACGGAGGGCGTCGCCCACGAGCCGGTCGGGAACCGTTGGAACTGCGTGCGTAATCAGCTCGACGTGCTTCTGGGTCACCATCGCTCTGAACGTCTCGGTGACCTCCTCGAGTACCTCCCTGACGCTGAAAGGCGCCTCCTCGAGCTGCAGCTTGCCTGCTTCGATCTTCGAGAAGTCCAGGATGTCGTTGAGAATCCCGAGCAGGTTGCGCGCCGACGAGTACGCGACGCTGACGTACTGGTGGGCCTTGGGCGGAAGCTCGCTTTCGAGCGCCAGCCCGTTCATGTTGATGATCGCATTCATCGGCGTGCGGATCTCGTGGCTCATCATCGCGAGGAACGATCCCTTCGCGCGATTGGCCTCCTCCGCCTCCTCGCGCGCCGTGACGAGGTCTCGATGTGACGTCTGCAGCGCGGCGACCGCATCGTCGATGGCACGGCCGAGCTCGCGCATCTCGCCGCGGCCCTCACCGAGACCTGTTCGAGCCTCGAGGTCGCCAGTCGAGACTCGGCGGGCAGTGGTAAGAATTGGCCTCAACTCGCGCAGAAACAGCGCCTCGGCGACGAGCCATGCCATCAGGAAACACAGCAGTGTGCCCATCGCGAGAAGCGCGACGTTGCGGAGGAGCGCGGCGTTCAAGGCAGTGCGATAGGGGTGCAGCGGTATGCCGAGCGTGACGCGGCTACCCGTCCGCTGGCCGTTGAACTCCAGCGCTTCAGCGACGTACAAACGCTCGACGCCGTCGAGGCCGGCGGCGTCCACAGCGCTCCCGGCGGCGCCGCCGAGCGCCGTTACGTAAGATCCCGCAGGCTTCCCGACGTACTTCTCGAGGTCCTCGGAGCGGTACTGCACGATCCCTCGATCGTCGATCACCGTCAGGACAGTATTTGCGGGCAGGCCAGCGCGCTCGATGAAGCCGCTCACCCAGTCGAGATCGAGGCTGGCCCACACGATGGACGTCACGACGCCCACATCGTTGACGGCGGGCTGCGCGAGGTTGAGACCCGGCTCGCCTGTCGCCGGCTCGGGAAGAAAAGCGCCGGTCGCGAAGTCGAGCGTGCGGCGGGCCCGCTGATAGGCGAGCAGCTCTTTTGCGTTCGCCTGGTGGTCGAGCGGGACCGCGCTCAGCCGCACGTCACCGGTGGCGCCGTCGGCGACGAGCACGTTGTTGTAGAGACGATCGTCGCGAACGGCATCGACCAGCTTCCGCGTCGCGCTCTGAGAAAGGGCGATGACGTCCGGGTCCGACGCCAACTGGCCGATCCGGCTCGCGGCGCGCGTGATACGGTCGTCCAGCTCGCGCTGCATCAGGCGGACGACGCGTGTGGAGAGATCGGTCAGCGCAGCGAGGCCTGCCGAGCGGGCCAACCACGCGTCGTAAGCCAGGATCACGAGCGCCGGGACCAGCGCCACCAGGACGAGAGCCGACAGCCGGCCCCTCACCGTCGACAGCACCGAGGCGGCTCGCTCTACGAGGAGCGGAGCTCGTCGCCAGATGCTGCCGATGGCCGGCGAGGTCAAGCAACCCTCCTGCGGGCAGTGAGAGCTTCGGACGGGGTCTCAGCTCTTTTTCTTGAACGCGTCCTGAACCTGCTTGCGGATGTCCTTGTAGTTCTTCGACAACAGCTGCTCCTCGTCCTTCGTCAGGATCCTGAACGGCACGCGGACGAGGCTCTTCCCGAACTTCACGCTGAGCCACTGGCTCACACGAGATTGGCTCCGGTATCGAGAGGCACAGCGCATGCCACAAGACGCTCATAGGCTCTCGAGTTGCGTCCGCGCTCCGAGTGGGGCGAGTTACTCGGGAGCGGGAGCAAGACTGGCCATCTTCATTGAAGAAGCGGTTCGACGCGGAGACTCGCAGAAGCACGAGCGGAGAATCTTGAAGGCAGTGCCCGATGCGCCGACCTCCGAAATCCCGGAGCCCGTCTGAAATGCCGGAGGCAATGGACTCGTTATCCGTCAGATCGCTCCTCTCGCCCGGCCGGCCGGGCATCTGCTCGACCGCGCCGGACGAGGGAGCGTCACTGCCGAGGGAGGAGAAGCCGCGGCAGCAAGTCCAGGCGTTCAGAAGCGAACGCCGAAGGTCGTCGCGAGGAACTGCCCGTTGGCCTTGCGGGTATCGGCACTTACTCCGGCAATCGGCTGTGCGGGTGTTCGCACTTCCACCTCCGGACCCCAGATGTAGTGATAGCGGATCTCCGCGAACACGATCCCGAAGTTGACACCGCCGCCGAAGTCCATCCCGAAGTCGGTGGAGCTGCGCTCGCCGATGATGTTCGTGGTCTCGACCCAGCCTCCCGGGTAGCAGACGTAGAACCAGGGGTCGCAATACCCCGGCACCCAGCCGACGCCAGGTGTTGTGACCTTGATCGGCCGGTAGTACACGCCCATGCCGACGAGGCCGTACGGTCTGACCCCGCCGTTAGGCCTCTGGACGACGAGGTTCACCGTGCCGTACTGCATGTTCATGTCCGCGGAAAGATTCGTCGGAACGCCGGCGGTCGGGACCGGCTGTGGGAACACGTTGATGCTGAGGTCCTTGCTCCCGAGACCGTTGAAGCTGTACAGCCCTTCGATGCCAAAGACCGGGGTCACGTCGGCCTGCACGCCGATCGTGAAGTTGTAGCCGTTACCCAGGTGATCACGTACCTCGGAGTTCGGCGCGGTGAAGCCGCCCCCGACTGAGAAGTGAACCCCTTGCGCCAGAGCGCTCGTGGACATAGGCGCGAGCAGGCTCGCGACCACCAACCCGAGAATCGTTTTGTGTCGCATCACGATGCATCCTTTCGCTGGTCCGCTACAGCACCGGAGATGCCATACCGCGACGCATCTTGCGAACCAGCCTAAGGTCTTGCCGCGGCGAGAGATCGACGCAACCCGCGATTCGTCACAGCCTCGTAACACGGAGAAACGGCATCGTCTGACCGGAGGTCCCCCGGAATGACGTGGTGAAAGGAAGCGCGCCAACTACTTCCTCGAAGAGATCCTTCAGCGTGACGATCCCGGACCTGCCGCCGTGCTCGTCGATCACGATGACCATCTGCGTTCGCTCCCGGGCGCATGGTGGCGAGCACCTTTCTAGCGGAGCCGTTTCCGTACGCCCTCCATCTCCATCTCCATCTTCATCATCGATGAGCCGAGCTCTTGAGGCGCGCCCGGTCGCGAAAGCAGCACGCGTGCAGGCTCCGTTATTCAGGGGGTCCTCCGCAATGACGTAGTCGATCGCCTCGAAGTTGCGACCCGCAAAACATGCATCTCGTTCGGCTGTCTCAGGTTTGTGAGGAAGATGGCCCGCTCGTTTGCCTTGGCAGTGGCGTTGCTCACGACCGTCCCCGATGACGCTTCCTCAGAAACTCGCGCTGATCTGCTGCATCGCGACGATACCGTTCATGGCCACTTCCGCACGAGGCCAGACTCCGCCCAGTAGCAACGAGCAGAAACC
>DATAEK010000160.1:0-2594 GCA_036258055.1 Vicinamibacterales bacterium | reverse complement strand
CGGGTCGATTACAATGACCGCGCCATGCCGACCATCACCGAGACTCGCCGACGATTCATGACTCACTTCGCGTCAGCCGGACTCGGCTCGACGCTGGTGCCCGGAGTGTTGTGGGCGCGCATGCAGGACGCCGGCGCGCAGCGCGTGACGCTCGACATGGTCACCGACGCGCTCAAGCTCGCGGGCATCGAGAGCACCGAAGCGGAACGCACGGCGATGGTGAACGGCGCGAATCAGAGCCTGGAACGCTACGAGGAGATTCGAAAGCTCGATATCCCCAACGACGTCTCTCCCCCGTTCCACTTCAGCGCGATCGTGCCCGGGATCGAGGTCAACAAAACGAAACGGCCGTTTCGGCTGAGCGCGGCGCCGCCGATCAAACGGCCCGTGAATCTCGAGGACGTCGCATTCTGGCCGGTGCGTCACCTCGCAGAGCTCGTCCGCACACGCCAGGTGACCTCGTCGGAACTGACCGAGATGTATCTCGGACGCCTCCACCGCTACAACGGCCTGCTGAACAACGTCGTCACCTTCCTCGACGACGTGGCGCGCGCGCAGGCGAAGCAGGCCGACGCGGAGATCGCGGCCGGACACTACAAGGGTCCGCTCCATGGGATTCCGTGGGGCGCAAAAGACATCATCGCCGTCAAGGGTTATAAGACGACGTGGGGAACGCCGCCGCTCAAGGAGCAAATGCTCGACTACGATGCGAGCATCGTGGAAATGCTGCGCGAGGCGGGAGCGGTGCTCCTCGCGAAGCTGGCGACCGGCGAGCTGGCCTCGGGCGACAACTGGTTCGGCGGTCAGACGAAGAGCCCGTGGGATCCAGCGGTCGGCTCGAGCGGTTCGTCGGCGGGCCCATCATCGGCTACCTCGGCTGGATGCGTGGCGTTCGCCATCGGGACCGAGACGAGCGGTTCGATTCTCAGCCCGTCGGCCCGGTGCGGCTTGACGGGGCTTCGGCCCACCTTCGGGCGCATCAGCCGCTACGGGGTCATGGCGCTTTCGTGGACGCAGGATCGGCTCGGGCCGATCTGCCGTTACGCCGAGGACTGCGCGATCGTGATGCAGGCGATCGCGAAACCCGATGGCCGGGACATGAGCGTCTCCGACGTGCCGTTCAACTGGGACGCGACCCTCGACGTCAGGAAACTGCGGGTCGGCATCATCAAGGAATCGTTCGACGAGATCACGAATCCCGCGGCGAAGGACAACGCACAGAAGGTTCTGGACACACTCCGGACGCTGGGGGTTTCGAGCTTCGTCCCGGTGACCGTGCCGGCCTTCAGCATCAACGTCGCGGCGCTCGGCGTCGAGTCCGCGGTGTTCTTCGATCACATGATGCGGGCCGGCAAGATGGAAGGTGCGCGTGGCGCCGGACGCAAGAGCGCATGGCTGACGCCGGCGGTCGAGTACCTGCAGAGCCAGCGCGTCCGCACGATGATGATGATCAAACTCGAAGAAGCGACGCGCGGCATCGACGTCTACATCGTCGCGTCGAACAACACCGGTGGAACACCGGGTCGCGGCGGCGCCGGCGGTGGAAGAGAAACGCCCGGGGAACCGACAGCGGGCGAACGCGGCACCGAAGGAGGTCGCGGACGCGGCCGCGGCGGTTCTGGTGGACCGCAGAGTCCCACCCAACGCCACTTCACGATGGCCAATCTCGCGTGCTACCCGGCAATCAACGTCCCGAATGGCTTCGCCGAGACCGGCCAGCCGACCAACGTCACGTTTTACGCGCGGCCATTCGCGGAGGCGTCACTGCTGGCGCTCGCGAAAACGTACCAGGACGCCGCGAAGTTCCATCTGCGGCGGCCGCCGAAGCTGGAGGCAACGACGATCTAGCTCACTTCTCCATCCGCGCGGCCGTGATCCGATCGCAGAGCTCCAGCCGATCGACGACGTCCATTCCGCGGATCACGCCGCCGAGCGCCGTGAAGTTTCCCTCGTTGTGCGGCTGTGGCGTGTTGCCCAGCGTGTAGCCGGGCCGGCCGGTGTCCAGCCCCGCCGACGCCCAACTCACGTTGCCGCGCGTCAGCCCGCGGCGACTGACCTCGTCGCGGAGGAGCGCCGCATCGACGATCGTCCGCTGCTGCGCCACGAAGTCGGGCACGACGCGGCCGAATTCGGTGCCGACGATCTGGCCGGACTGAACCACGTGGACGAAATACTCGACGGCGAGCGGCGCGTCACCCGCGTAGAGCTCGAGCTCAATCGATCCGCGTGGCGTCTCCCACACGGCCCGCGGCTTGCGCTCGCCGTTGTAGTCGGGCACGACCCAGCGCTCGACGATGGCGCGATACTCGGCGGCGCTGCGTGGCGTGATCTCCGGCCGCTGTTGTCCGCGGCCACCACCGCCTTGCGGGATCAGATCTTTCGTGGCCGGGTCGGCGGCGAGTGCCTCGAGTCGCGCGCGGCCTGGACCACCGAGACGCTGGAGCGCCTGCGCGGCGGCCGTTCGCGCGGCAACACTCGACTCGCGGATCAACGCGGATGCAGGATCCAGGGCGGCCTCGGGCCTGAGCGTTACGAGTGACGCAAGGGCCGTCATGCGCAGGCCCAGCGGCTTGCCTGTGCCGGAGGCAGTCACG
>DATAEK010000155.1:0-15475 GCA_036258055.1 Vicinamibacterales bacterium | reverse complement strand
AGATCGCACGCGACGGACGTTCGTGATCGACGAAGCGGCCGCCATCCTGGCGCGAACGCCCGCAACACTTGACGCCCTCCTGCGCGGCCTGCCCGATGGCTGGATCGCCGCGCACGAAGGAGGCAACACCTGGAGCCCCTTCGACGTCATCGGCCATCTGATTCACGGTGAGCGGACGGATTGGGTACCGCGGGCGCGGATCATTCTCGAGCACGGCGAGGCGCGGGCGTTCGACAAGTTCGATCGCTTCGCCCAGTTCGCGGCGTCGGAAGGACGAACGCTGGCAAGCCTGCTCGACGAATTCGCGGCGCTGCGACGGGACAGTCTCCGCGAGCTGGCGGCGTTCCGCCTGACGGATGCTGACCTCGATCGTCGCGGCCGCCATCCCGAGCTCGGTCTCGTGACGCTGCGGCAGCTTCTGGCGACATGGGTCGCGCACGACCTCGATCACGTGGTCCAGATCTCGAGGGTGATCGCCCGGCAGTACTCGGACGAAGTCGGTCCCTGGCGAGCTTACCTGCGGATCATCAGTGGCACGCAGGGCTAATCGCGGAGCCGGCGCCCTCGCGACTCTTTCCCGGCCAGCAGATCAGGACTGCGCCGGCTTGAACGTCAGCGCGAGGCCGTTGATGCAATACCGCAATCCGGTGGGCCGGGGCCCATCGTCGAACACGTGGCCCAGATGACCGCCGCAGCGGCGGCAGTGAACCGCGGTCCGCACCATTCCCATCGACATATCTCTCGTCGTGCCGATCGACTTCTCGAGTGGCGCCCAGAAGCTCGGCCAGCCAGTGCCGCTGTCGAACTTCGTCGTCGAGGAGAAGTTCTCGAGGCCGCACCCGGCGCAGGCGAAGGTGCCGCGCCGCTTCTCGTGGAGCAGTGGACTCGTGAACGGCGGCTCGGTGGCCTCGTGCCTCAGCACGGCATACTGATCGGGCGTCAACAGCTTGCGCCACTCGGCGTCAGTGTGGGTCACCTCGAATTGCTCGAACGCGAACGCCTCGATCCCGTGGAACATCCCGCCGCACAGCACCGAGAGGCCGGCTGCGCCACTCACGATCAGACGTCGTCTGGTGATCATTCGCGTCTCCTCTGACTCGATCCTACGCCCTTTTTCTGCACGCCGACGACCCTCCAGCCTGAACTCAGTAGCAGTTTTTGACTCCTCCTCGACGCGCGGGCTATTCTCAGCCCTCCCCGCAGGTGGACGCGGACACATCGCCGTCAAGGGAGGGTTCATGTCCAACCAGGTTGTGCGTATCAGCCTCGCTGCAGTTCTGGCTGTTTGCAGCTGGGGTTCCAAAGTTGACGCCCAGGGTGTCATCACGCACCCGTATCCAGGGATCACCTACATCACGCGCACGGAATCGCTTCCGTCATTTCAGTGCCCGGGGTGTCCCGCGCCGACCCCGTCGCCACGGCTCGCGCGCATAAACATCGTGCTCGTCGATCTGACCGCGCCTGAGATCCACTTCAAGTTGACGCCGCCGGGCACCAACCTGCCGGATCCCAACTTCCCGACGCCGGGCTGGCCGCTTCCGCCGCCACCGTTCGAAGTGGTGCGCCAGCCAACGCTGGCCTTCCTCCAGGAGTCGCACGCGCAGGTGGCCATCAACAGCCACTTCTTCGCACCCTTCCCTGTCCCTCCCGGATCCACGCAGGGCGCCTACGCCTACCTGATCGGCCTGGCCGCGTCTCGTGGGAACGTCTACTCGGCATTCGAGGCGCCGTTCCAGAACTACGCCATCGTCACCGACTCGCCGGCCGTCAACATCGACGCGTCGAACAACGCGAGCATCGTCACCAGGGATCCCAATTTCGCTGACGGGAAACACGTGCAGGAGAACGTGCAGCTATGGAACGCGCTCTCGGGATCGGCGCAGATCGTCACCAACGGGGTCAAGACCATCCCGACTTACAAGGACGCCACGCACCCCGACGATCCGCTGACGCCGGTCGCACCCTACTCGCGCGACGGACGGCACTGGTACGACCTGAGCAATGCTCGGACGGCGATCGGCCTGACGCAGGACAACCGGACCCTCGTGCTGTTCACCGTCGACGGTACGAACGGCGGCCACGGCATGCAAGGGGGCGAAGTCGCCGATCTCCTCATTCGTGACTACGGGGTCTACAACGCGCTGAACCTGGACGGCGGCGGCTCCACGACGATGGCGATGGAGGATCCCGTGACGCACGTGAGGAAGATCGTCAACTCACCGAGCGACAACCCGCCGCGATCGGAAGCGAGCAGCTTCGCCGTCTATTCGGACGGCATCCCGCCGGTCACGCAGGCGACCGTCTCGCCCGCGCCGAACGCGCACGGCTGGAACAACTCGAACGTGACGGTGAATCTCGACGCCACCGATCTCGCGAGCGGCATTCTGGATACGCCGACCGGATGGGTGGACACACTTCAGTACTCGCTGAGCGGCGCGCAAACGACCCCGCCGCAGTCCGTGGCGGGACACTCGGCCTCCGTAGGGGTCTCGACTTCGGGAGTCAGCAACCTTCGTTACTTCGCTACCGACGCGGCCGGCAACGACGAGGCGGCCAACACGCTTGCGGTCCGCATCGACACGGCCGCTCCGGCCATCAAGGGTTTACCGGCAAGCGATTGCTCGATCTGGCCCGTCAACCACGAGCTCCGGGAAGTCGCGGTCGTCAGCGCCGAGGACCTCGTCTCCGGTGTGGCCTCGCTCGATGTGAAGGCGACGAGCAGTGAACCGTCAGACCCGCGTGATCCCGATGTCGTCGTCACGTCCGACGGCGCCGGCGGATTCACGGTCAAGCTGCGCGCGGAACGACAGGGCAACGGTCAGGGCCGCGTCTACACTGTGACAGCCACGACGAAGGACCTTGCCGACAACGTGCGGACGCTGACCGCGCAGTGCGTCGTCAGCCACGACCGGGGAAAGAACTGAACTGATCGGCCGTCACGGTGACCAGCGACGACGTGTTGAGCGTGTTCGTGTATGGTTCGCTGCGCGTCGGCGGGGACAACCATCGCCTGCTCGACGGGGCCGAGCCATTGGGGAACGGCACGATCAACGGGCGACTCTACGTCAGCAGCGGCCTCTCGACGGTCCGCGAAGGTGCTGGCACGGTTCACGGTGAAGTCTATCGCCTCCCGGATCACCGGCACCTTCGCCTGTTGGACGGTCTCGAGCGTCACCCCGTTTGGTACAGGCGGCAGATCGTGGCGGTCAGGTTGGAAGATGGCACGACGGTCGACGCGTGGTGCTACTCCAACACCGAGAGTGATCCGGACGCGAGGTTCGTGGAGCATGGCGACTACCTGAGATTCAGAGAGGAGTCCCGGTCATGATGACGCGACGGAGTGTTCTCGAAAGCGCCGGACTTCTGCTGATGTTCAACCAGGCCGTGATCGCGCAAACCGCGGCGCCGCGGAGCCAATCGGTGTTTCAGCACGATCTCCCTGACTTGACGCTCGACGGCTGGTCCGTCACGGCGGTCGAAGTCTCATACGGACCCGGCCAGGGTTCCCCGCCACACCGCCATCCCGGCATCACGATCGCGTACGTGCTGGAAGGCGAAGTGCGGTGCAAAGTGGGCGACGATCCGGAGCGGACGTACGCCGCCGGCGAGATGTTCCTCGAAACCCCGCAACAGCTGCACGCCGTCTCGGCGAATGCCAGCGACACGAAGCCGGCCAAGCTGCTGGCGCTCCTGCTCGCCAAGAAGGGCGTACCTCTGACAACGCCGGCGAAGGACTGACGTCGGCGATCGTCAGACTGTCCGATTCCGGAACGTCCCTTCTCGTCAACGGTCGGGGAGTCGCTGGCCATTCATGGGGCGAGCCTCGAAACCCACGCATCTAGACGCGGAAATCGGCCGACCGACCGGTTGATATCGGGCATGCTTCCTGCCTGAGCGGCACGCGGAGGTGTGAAATGACGTGGCTCGGCCAGGATGTGCGGTACGCCATTCGCCGGATGCGGCGGACGCCAGGTTTCACGGCCGCCGCCATCGCCACGCTGGCGCTCGGTCTTGGCCTCAACAGCGCCGTCACGAGCCTCGCCTACGCCGTGTTCGTCAAACCCTTGCCGCTCGATGGAGCGGATCGACTCGCGCTGGTGGACCAGACGCTGACGGGACGCTCCACGCAGTTCGGGTTTCCGCTCTCGTATCCCGACTATCTCTACTACCGTGACCACGCCCATCGATTCGCGGAGCTGGCCGCGCACTATCCGACGTCGCCTATGCATCTGGCGACGCGCGAGTCCACGTTCGACGTGCTGGGCAGCGTGGTGACCGCGAACTACTTCAACGTGTTACGACTGCGGCCCGCACTCGGTCGATTCTTCGAGACTGAAGAAGACCGCGTGCCGGGAAGGAATCCTGTGGCCGTCATCAGTCACGATTTCTGGCGGAACAGGCTCGGGGGTGACGCGGGAATTGTCGGTGCCGAGATCCGCGTGAACGGCATGACCTTCAGAGTGATCGGCGTCGCTCCAGAGGGCTTCCGGGGTATCGTGCGCGGAGTCCCGCCGAGCGACGTCTTTATTCCTACCGCGATGTTCAGGGTCGGCTATCGCTACTGCGACGGCTTCGCGCGAGACTGCAAGGTGATCAACCTGATCGGCCGGCTGCAGCCGGAGGCATCGGTGCGAGATGCCCAGGCCGAAATGAGCGTGCTCGCGAGCCGCCTCGAGGCGACGTTCCCCGATCAGAACCGTGGACGCGGCGTGGTGGTGCGGCCCGCACGGGGCGTTCGCGTCGACGAACAGGCGCAGAACGCACCTATCGTCAGACTGCTCGCAGCCGCGGCGGCGTTGGTCCTCCTCGTCGCCGCCGCGAACGTCGCGGGACTGCTGCTCGCACGCGGCCTGAGACGCCGAAAGGAGGTGGCGATCCGGCTCGCCCTCGGCGCCAGCCGGGGCCGGGTGATTCGCGAGCTGCTGGTCGAGTCGATGCTTCTCGCGGTCGCGGGCGGCGCCGCCGGTCTCATCGTCGCGGTGTGGGCGACGGAGCTCCTCCGGCGATTCTTCGGCGTCAGCTATTCGGGCACCATCGTCAACCTCGATCTCTCGCTTCATCCCGCCGTTGTCGCCATCTCCCTCGTTGCTGCCGCGGTGACCGGTGTGCTGACCGGAATTGCACCTGCGCTTCAAACGACGAGGGGGCAGGCGCTGCCGGCGTTGAAAGACGAACCCACAGGAGCCAGTGCGCGACGCACCAGATTCCGCGACGGCTTGATCGTGTGCCAGGTCGCGATGTCAGTACTCCTGCTCGTGAGCAGCGCCTTGCTCGTGCGGAGTTTCATCCGCGTGCATCGCGGACCGGGCTTCGATCCCGACGCGATCATCCTGCTGCGGCTCCGTCCGAGCCTGGTGGGTTACGGCATCGATCGGGCCTGGACGTTTCAGCGTGAAGCGCTGCACCGGCTCGAGGCGCTGCCGGGCGTCGTGGCTGCCAGCCCCGCCAACGTTCCTCCGCTCCCGGGCTGGGGTAAGCCGCGCCGGCCGATCCGAGTCGCCGGCGACGCTGGCGACAACACGCAGGCATTCCAATCGCCCACGACGTACGTGGGCCCACGATACTTCACGACGCTCGGCGCCGGCGTCGTCGACGGCCGCGAATTCGACGATCGCGACACGCCGGACGGACCGCGCGTCGCCATCCTGAACGAGACGCTGGCCCGCCGCCTCTTTCCGAGAGGAGGCGCCGTCGGCAGCACGATCACGGTCGGCGGCAAGGCCCATGAGATCGTCGGCGTCTCCAAAGATCTGCAGTTCGTCAGCGCGTGGGATCAAGCCGAGCCGGTTGCTTATCTGAACTTCTGGCAACAGGACCGGACGGACAACTGGTCGCAGGACTCACAGACGCACGTACGCATCACCGGCGGCGCCGCGGCGACCCTTTCGGAGATTCGCCGAACCATTGCCACGATCGACCCCGATGTGCCCGTCTCCGATGTCATGCTGCTCGGCGAGCGGCTGAACTATGCGTTCGGGGAAGTCCGCGCCGCGCGTGCGCTGCTGGTGACCTTCGGCACGCTCGCGCTCGTGCTCAGCGCGATCGGTCTCTACGCGGCACTGGCCTTCGCGGTCACGCAGCGATCGAAGGAGATCGCGATCCGGGTCGCGCTCGGGGCAGCGCGCGGCGACGTCCGGAGCCTCGTGATGCGTCACGGTCTGATGATTGTGTCGATTGGTGCGGCCATCGGGATCGTCGCGGCGGCCGCCACGGGACCGCTTCTCGCGCACCTGCTCTATGGTGTGAGCCCGCGCGATCCGTTCGCTCTCATCGCCGGCCCGATTGTGCTCGTTGCCGTGGCTTGCCTGGCGATCTGGCTGCCGGCGCGCCGCGCGATGGCCGTCGATCCGATGATCGCCCTGCGATCGGAGTAGGCCGCCGCTGACGGACGATTCGTCCGAGAGGTGTCAGCAAAGGCGTCCGAATCCGAAGCCGCGCTTTCTGAGAGCCGGCACCAGCAGCCGGGTGGCTTCGACGGCATACCGGCGGTCGGCCGCGGGATCGACGTGGTGGCCGTCGTGCATCACCACGATGTCGCCTCGCGACGCACGAGCGGCGAGGCGGCGCGCGATGCTCTGCGCGTCGCGCGGCCGGTACCAGTTCCAGTCCCACAATCCCCAGCTCCATCCGACCAGGTCGTGATCGATCTGCCGGAGCCCCTCGTACATCGATCCGCTCCGCCAGCCCGCATGCGGCCGGAACAGGCGGCACGGCCGCTCGCCGGCGAGCTGTTCGATCCGGTCGGCGTTGTGGGTGAGCAACGCGGCCAGCGCCGCCGGCGTTTTGATCATCAGCGAACGCGAGTCCGAGTGCAGCGCAACGGCGTGCCCTTCCTCGAACATGCGACGCACGATCGGCGCGGTCGAGTCGTTGAGATGCGCATCGATCAGGAAGAACGTGGCGTGCGCGCCCGTCTCGTGTAGCACATCGAGCAGCAGCGGCGTCGCCGTGGGATTCGGACCGTCGTCGTAGGTCAGGTAGACGAGCGGCGGGCCGGTCCGACCGGGTTGGTCCGGCACGTGCCAGATGGAGCGAGACGGCGCGAAGGCTTCGAGGAGAAACGGAAAGGGCGCGGTATGCGCGAGAAAGACAACACCGATGCCCACCGCCAGGATCACCAGCATTCCTCTCGAGAATATCACCACAGAACGGTTCGGCCGGTTGTCAGACCGTGTGGGAAACGAGCCATACTCGCCGAATGGAATGCCGCAAGGTGACCCTTCATTCGTTCCGTGTCGTCGCGGCACGACCGTAGAGAGTGTTGTGCCCGAATCAACGGTAGTCGTCGTTGGCGGAGGTGCGTCGGGGCTATCGGCGGCGGCCGCGCTCGCGCAGCGGGGAATCGACGCCGTGGTGCTGGAGCAGGACGCTGAGCTCGGGGGCACGTGGGCGCGGCGGTACGACCGGCTCCATCTCCACACCGTTCGCGGCTTCTCGGGACTCGCGCACTTCCCCATCCCGAGCCGGTATCCACTGTATCTCTCACGCGACGATGTCGTGGCCTACCTCAAGGAGTATGCGCAGCACTTCGGGTTGCGGGTTGTCACGGGCTCGACTGTCCAGAAGATCCGATCGCTCGGTGACTCACCTCGCAGGTGGAGAGTCGAGACGACTGACGGCGGCGCCTGGCATGGTCGTGTCCTCGTCATCGCGACTGGTCAGTATCGGCAACCGATCCTACCGGAATGGCCAGGACGCGACACTTACAAGGGACGAATCGCTCACTCGGTCACCTACTCGAACGCCGCACCTTACTCCGGCCAGCGCATGCTCGTCGTCGGCGCCGGGAACAGCGGAGCGGAGATCGCCACCGACCTGATAGACAACGGTGCCGCGTCTGTCGCGATCAGCATCCGAACGCCACCTCCCGTTGTCCCGCGGGATCCGTTCGGGATGCCGGTTCAGCGCACCAGCATTCTGTTGAGCGCGCTGCCGGCTGCGATCGCGAATCGAATCGGGCGGACCACCGCCCGGCTCGCCCTTGGTGACCTCACGCGCTACGGCATGCCGAAAGGAAACTTCGCCCCTTACACCACCAGGCGCGTTCCGCTCATCGATGTGGGGTTCGTCGACGCCCTCAAAGGCGGACGCGTGAAAGTGAGGCCAGCTCTCGAGCGACTCACGCCAACCGGCGCGGTCTTCGCGGACGCTACGAGCGAATCCTTTGATGCGATCATCGCGGCGACGGGATTCGCCACCGGCCTCGAGTCGCTCATCGATGCGCCCGGGGCGCTCGACGATCACGGCGAGCCGCGGGGCACCTCCGGTGAGCCGACCGCGCATCCCGGGCTGTATTTCATCGGGTTCGTGCATACCCTGCGTGGGCATCTGTTCGAGGCGAATCGTGCGTCCCGCCGTCTGGCGCGGAATGTTGCGCGATTTCTGAGGTCCGAAGGCTAGGGGGCCTGTCCTCGTCATTTGTAAAGCGGCTTTCGACGCCATTCGAGAGGTCCGGGCCACGCGCGGCCGCCTGCGAACTTCTTCGCACATCGTGCGAGATGTTCCGCGAAAGATTGCACGCCTTTCGCACGACAGCGGCGTCAAACGCTCGTGATCGAGTGGCACCCTCCTTGCGATACCTCACGCATACAGGTCATCGGGCGATGCACCGCGCGGGAATGAGCAGCGGAATCGCCTGACACCCGCGGACTCATAAATTGTGGAAGGAGTCGTGCCATGACCAAGTTCCTGCAGAAGACCGAGGCGACGAATCCGTTCGCGTTCATGCGACGGGTCACCGATGAGCTCGATCGCGCCTTCGGACTGCGAACCGGCCTCCCCGGGCTGCCCGAGTTCTATCCGAAGATGTGGACGCCAGAGATCGAGATCTTCGAGCGCGACCAGAACTTCGTCGTCCGCGTGGATCTCCCGGGACTCACCAAGGAGGACGTGAAGATCGAAGTGAGCCACGACGAGCTGACGCTCGAGGGTGAGAGAAAACTGGAGAAGGAGGAGAAGGAGGAGGGTCTATACCGCAGCGAGCGCGTGTACGGCAAGTTCTTCCGCCGCATCGGGATCCCGGAGCACGTGAAGGCTGAACAGGCAACGGCCGTGTTCAAGAACGGCGTGCTCGAGATCGTGATGCCGGCGATCCCGGTCCCCGAGGTGAAGAAACGCGCCATCGAGATCAAGGGCTGACGCAAGCAGCAG
Source organism: Vicinamibacterales bacterium (assembly GCA_036258055.1). Classification (GTDB taxonomy): domain Bacteria; phylum Acidobacteriota; class Vicinamibacteria; order Vicinamibacterales; family 2-12-FULL-66-21; genus DATAEK01. The sequence goes on along the minus strand of DATAEK010000155.1, from coordinate 6,325 downwards.
CCAGACAACGAACCGCTAGGTTCGACAACACCTCGATGGTGACGTTGACGGGACAGCCGCCCACGCGGCTGTCCCTCTTCGTCATGGCGTTCTGGGGGGCGAAGCACGCGTGTCCGACATCAGCCTTGTGCTCAGGGAAGAGGAGGCGGAGAATGCTCTCATGTCACAACGGAGCCAAGGCTATGGGAACAATTGCCGATCACGAAGGACCGCCCGTCGAGGACCCGCATGCGGCACTCGAGCGCGCGCTGATCGCGGAGTTCCTCGACAGCATGGGGCAGACGCAACTCTCGATTGAAGCGCTGCCGCCTGACCAGCAGAGAGCGCTGCTCCGGGTCGCTGCGGAGTACGCAACCCTCAAACTCTCGGAAATCGAAGCGCGGGCGCGATACGTCAACGAGATCGAGGCACGACGATAACGCCTCGTCGGTTCAGCAGGCCCCCTGACACGATCTGGCTCTTCACCAGTGTAGGAGGAGTCACGTTCCTGAACTACGGCTGTCTCCCTCCCGGAGCAGCCGGAAGGTCAGCGCGTGTGACTCAGGGAGCCGCGGCGAACACTCCCAACGAGGTCGCCAGTACGCACACAACGTCAGGCCACTCAGTCCGCTGCGGCTCCCACTTTGGTTGGTCCCGCACGCTGAAAGTCTTTCGCCGGCGAGTGGATTGGTCGAGTTGGGAGAGGCTTGAATCGGCACTCGGTCCATCCCGTCACGCCGGCGACACAGTATGAGGGCGACCAACGCCCGATGTCGTGTGCGAGGGGTTATCTAAGGGTTCGCGAATCGTTAGCTGCTGATCGGCGATTGAGTCAACGGGAATTCGCGGAGCACGCGACGCCGTCAGCGAACGCGCTGCCGTAGCTCGTCGAGGAAATTCAGCACGAGCTGGATCTGCGTCGCTGAGGACTCGGCCTTGATGAGCGCCATCATGAGAAAACGCTTCCCGTCCGGCGTGACGCTGTACACGTTCTCGTAGGACGCCGCGTTGAACAGCTCGCGTATGGGTTCCAACCGAAACTCTCCGGCTGTACTCACCGGCGCGACGAGCATCTTTCCATCCAGCGACCGGAAGTACAGTTCGCGGCCCGACGGTGCCCAGATCGGGTTGACACCGCCCACGGTCGAGATCTGAACTTTCCGTTCGCCGTCGGGAAACGAGCGGACGTACACCTCGAATCGGCCGGACTCATTGGATTGGTACGCCAGCCATCTGGCATCCGGTGAGAACGTAGCGCTGCCCTCGCTCGACTTGCTTCGAAGAAACGGTCGTGCCGTCGCAATGACCGGCTGCGACCCGCCGGCCGCGGCTGAGGGCGTCACCGGCAGTACCCAGATATCGGCGCCAGATGTAGGGTCGATCTCGGTGAACGCCAGCCACGCGCCGTCGGGGGAAACGCCGCTCGGCGCCTGAGAATTTGCACTCGTGGTGAGGCGCTCCTCGCGATCGCTGCCATCGGCCGCACGCCGGTACAGGTTCGAAGACGGAATCCCCCTCGAGAGAAAAACCCATCGGCCATCGTTCGACCAGATGGCCGTGAAGTTCCCATCCTGACTGGTGAGGCGGGTACTGGTCTTTCGTACGAGGTCGTCGACCCAGACATCTCGGGTCGGTCCGGCCGTGTTGTTCCGGACGACCCGTGTGCCGTCCGGCGACAACATGAAGGAGCGGCCCATGGCGAACGCCGCCGCCGGTTCCGCGGTGCCGTCGAACGCGACCCATTTCAACTCGCGGACGGACTCACCCAACGTGCCGGACACATAGGCCAGCGTTCCCGACGGCGACACATCGAAGTGCGCGCCTCCTGACAGGTTCGTCACCAATCCGTCAACGACAGGAACCGCCTGGCCGGTGAGTGCGAGGCGTGACTCGTCGAACGGAGCGGCCAGCAATCCTTCCGCGCGCGCATAGACCAGAAACCCCCGCTCGCTGGCGGCGTCTCGGATGTAGCGGCCATATCCTCCGCCGGCGCGCACGACCTCCAATCGCTCGCCCGTGCCGATGCGCTCGGCCACGATCCGCGACGGCTCCCAGCCAGTGTCGTTCCAGATCGTAAAGAGCAGCGTCGAACCACCAGGCAAGATAGTCGGCCATCGGTGGCTCAACTCTCCGTCCCGCAGCTTCGTAACAGGCTCCGATGCGCCGCCAGCCGAAGGCACCCGCCAGATCGACTGGTTGTTCGCTGGAGTCAGATAGATCGAGTCGGCGGTGTTCCACGCATGGCCACGCGCGTTGGGCGCGTCGGCGACCCGCAGGGGCGAGCCGCGGTCCAGCAGCACCTTCTGCAGCTGCCCTTTCGCGAAGTACCCGACCCATTTGCCGTCTGGCGAAAAGAACGGGCTCTCAGCATCGTCGGTTCCGTTGAGCGGCTCCGATTCGAAGCGGTCGAGAGCGCGCACGTACAACCTGACACCGCTCTTGGACCGGCCCGCGAAGACGATTCGCCGGCCATCGGGCGAGAGCGCCAGCGCGGCGCCGCGACTGAGCGCGAGCGTCGTGTCCGGGGGAAGAGCGATCGTCGTGCGAACGATCGGGCGCGGCTCGGTGGCCGGAGTGCGACGCGTCAGGAGCGCGAAGGACGCCCCCGCGATGACGGCGCCGGCAACGAACGACATCGCCAGCGGGCGCCAGATGCTCGGCGATGGTGCGATCGACGCCATCGGGCGCGACTCATCACCCGGCGTTTGTGCCCGTTCGATCTCGAAGCGCGCGTCTGCGATGTCGCGTTGACGATCCTTGACGCTCTTCGCCAGACAGCGCTTGATCAGCTCGACGATGCGCCCCGGGAGCGTCGGGGGAAGGCGCGACCAGTCGGGCGCCTGGTGCACGACCGCGAGCAGCACGTCAGTCGTTGTCGAGCCGGCAAACGCGGGAGTACCGGTGAGCATCTCATAGAACACGCAGCCGAACGCCCAGATATCTGTGCGCTTGTCGACGGGCAACCCGCGCGCCTGTTCCGGGCTCATATACGGCCCGGTGCCCATGACGATGCCCTCGGCGGTCCGGTTGACGAGCATGGTCGTCGAGTCCGACACTTCAGCGACGTCACTGGTCAGCCCGCGAGCGAGCCCGAAGTCAAGGATCTTGACCAGGCCGTCCGGGCGGACCTTGATGTTCGCCGGTTTCAGATCCCGATGGACGATGCCGCGCTCGTGGGCCGCCTCGAGGCCTTCACACAACTGCGAGGCGATCGCCAGCGCGTCAGGAATTGGAAGGGCGCCAGCCCCCAGGCGCTCGGCGAGCGTCGGGCCATCCACGAACTCCATCGCGATGACCGGAACATCGCCGTCGTCCTCGACACCGAACAGCTGCGCAACGTTGGGATGATTGAGCGCCGCGAGGACCTGAGCCTCGTGCTCGAAGCGGCGCCGCCTATCAGGATCGGCGAGAGCCGGACCGGGCAGCACTTTGAGTGCCGCGTCCCGCTTGAGGCGGAGATCCCGGCCGCGAAAAACCTCCCCCATGCCGCCCGAGCCAACCCGGGAGAGGATCTCGTACCCGCCGACGCGACTACCTGGCACCAGTGACACGCAGGCGGAGTGTACAACGACGCAGGCTCAACCTTGTTGAGCCTGCCCTACGCGGCTAGCCCTGCACATGCGATGTCGTCGAGCTCGACCGCTCGCGACGCTGAGGGCTTTGTAGCCGCGTCTCACTCTGCCCGCAGCGCCTCCGTCGGCGCAATTCGCGTCCCCCGGTGAGCCGGAATGAAGGACGCCACCGCCGCAACGGCCATCAGCAGGAACGCCGTCGCAGCGAACGTCAAGGGATCGAGCGGCTCGGTCTGGAAGAGCAGCGTGCCGAGCAATCTCGTCAACGCGGCAGCCGCGATCAGACCGCCGATGACGCCGAAGGCGGCGAGGCGCAGCGCGTGACCCAGCACCATGCGGAACACCGATTCGCGCGTCGCTCCGAGTGCCATACGGACTCCAATCTCCTGCGTCCGCTGAGAGACGGAATACGCCATCACGCCGTACACCCCGACACCTGCAAGGATCAACGCAATCAACGCGAAGGCCGTGAGCAACGCCGACACCGCCCGTGGTCGCGCGAGCGTCGCACCCACGACATCGTCCATCGTCTTCACATCCGCGAGCGGTAGCTCCGGGTCAAGGGCGCGGACGACCCCGCCGAGGCTGGTGGCGAGAGAGGACGGTTCAAGCGCGGTCCGCGCCACGAACGTCATCAGTCCGACCGGAATCTGTGGATACGGAATGTAGATCGCGGCACGCGTCTCGCTGTCGAGCGACGCCAGCCTGATGTCGCCCACGACCCCCACCACATGGACCTGCAGACCATCCCCCCGTCCGGCGTTGACCTGCAGCCGCTTGCCGATCGGGTCCTCGCCCGGGAAGGTCTGTCGAACGAGCCCGTCGCTGACAATCGCGACCGTTGGTGCGTTCGCAGTGTCGGTGTCGTTGAAATCCCGTCCGGCGAGCTGCGGGATCCCCATCGTGCGGAAGAACTCCGCGGTCACCGGCCGTACTTGCGTCGATGGCAACTGGCCGTCCGCGGGTCTTGGCCGGTCGAGGCGGTAGAAGCTCGTGCCGATTCCGAGCCCGGCCATCGGAAGAAACGCGATGCCCGCGGCGCTCTGGACCCCTGGCAGCGCTCGAATGCGAGCGACGGCGGTATCAAGAAACGCGGTCTCGTCGCGTGGTTGGGAGTACCGCGCGGACGGCAGCGTGACGCGGGCGGTCATGACGTGCTCGGCGCGGAAACCGGGATTGACGTTCTGCAATCTGATGAAGCTGCGAATGAGGAGTCCGGCGCCCGTGAGCAGCACGAGTGACAACGCCACCTCCACCACCACCAGCGCACCTAGCGTCCGGCGCGAGCGGGGGCCCGCTCCGTGACGGCCGCCTTCTCGTAACGCGTCGAACGCACTCGAGGACGCGACGACTGCAGGGACGAGTCCAAACAGCAGCCCTGTGCCGAGCGACGTCAGCACTGTGAACGCCACGACTGGCAGGTCGAGCGCCACCTGGTCCAGTCGTGGAACGGGAATGCGATTGGCGACCAACGCCAGCAGTCCACGGTGAAACGCGACCGCCAGCACCAGACCTGCCGCACCGCCGGCGAGCGACAGCAGCAGACTCTCCGTCAGCATCTGCTGCAGCAGCCGCCCGCGGGCGGCGCCGAGCGCCGTTCGCAATCCCAGTTCCCGCTGCCGGACCGTACTGCGCGCGAGCAGCAGGTTGGCCACGTTTACACAGGCGATGAGCAGCACGAACAGGACGGCGCCTGACAGCACCAGGATCGCGGGCTTGATCGCTTCGATCGTGAGCGCCTGAATCGGCACGAGGGTCACCGACCGTCCGGCGTTGAGTCGTGGCGCCTCTTGCCCGCGCTGTGCGGCGAGGTTCGTCATGTCATCGGTCGCCTGCGCGAGGGTCACGCCGTCGCGCAATCGCGCGATGGCGTGCGAGATGCCGCGCCCCGGCGACGCGCGCAGGGCCTCGATCGTCCATCCGTAAGGGATGTAGAAGTCCGCGCGCTGTCCTTCGATAGTGAACCCCCGGGCCATCACTCCAACGACCGTGCGCGGTCTGCCATCTGCGTTGATGGTGGAGCCGAGCACATCGCTCCGGCCGCCCAGACGCGCCTGCCAGAACTCGTGACTGAGGAGGATGACGGCGTCATTGCCCTGCAGGTCTTCGTTCGTCGTGTAGGCGCGGCCGAGGGCGGGCTGAGCGCCGAGCGCCGCGAAGACATCAGCCGATGCCGTCAGGCCGCTGAGCTCATCAGGCTGGCCGTTCAGGAGGATGTTCAGGCGCGTGGGGCCGACCATACCCAGAGACTCGAGGGAGCGATTCCGCTCGCGCCATTCCACGAAATTCGCGGCGGCGACGATGCCCCGCAGCTGACCTCGGCTGACGTTGGTTTCCCAGATCGACACGATCCGATCTGGGTCGCGATACGGCAGCGGCTTCAACATCACGCCACGGACGACGCTGAAGATCGCGGACGTCGCGCCGATACCGAGGGCCAGCGCCAGCACGGCGGGGACCGTGAAGCGAGGTGCGCTGGCGAAGGCGCGAATGGCGAAACGGAGATCCTGGATGAGGCTGCCTGTCATGCGTCCACCTCAAGAGCCGCGTACTGCTCGGACAACCCGGCTCAACCCGGTTTGATGGCCGGGCTCCTACGATGGTTGTCATTATGTGCTAAAAATTTCGCACACCCACACTGGCGGCCTCGGGGGTCGGAAAGTTCAGCGGAAGGTCACTGCGCTCTGAGCGCGAGGGTTGGCTCGATCCGGGCCGCGCGGCGAGCTGGCAGCCAGGCGGCCATCAGCACGATTCCAAGCAGGATCGCGGCCGTG
>DATAEK010000141.1:0-9442 GCA_036258055.1 Vicinamibacterales bacterium | reverse complement strand
TTCCACGCCGCCGACGAGCCGCCACTCTTTGGGCAAGACGAGATCGCCGTAGCCCGTGGTCGTGTAGGTGACAGCGCTGAAGTAGAGCGCCGATGACAGATCGCCCATGGCGTCCCTGAGGTAGTAGACCAGCGCCCAGACCGTGATCTCGGTCAGGTGAAGCACGATGGTCCAGCTTGCGACGGCGATGAACCGCCCCGTCCACCGCCAGAATCGTTGTTGAGCAAACGTCCGTCCACTCATCCACCGCAGGGCGGCGGCCAGCCCACCTGCGTGGATGGCCACGCATGCAGCCATCAGACACAATCCGATCAGGAGTTTGAGCATTGGCTCGCGTGCTCTCGCCAGACGAGCGCTTTCAACGCGCTTCGACCGCCGTTGCCGGCGGAACGGGCCGTCGCTCGGGGCCGGCTGCCGCCGCGACCGCGTCGGCGGGTGGTGCGGCCGGTGACGTGAACCAGTCCTTCGGCGGCACGACCTTCGGCTGCTCGGGATCGCCTTCATAGGCCGGCGTCATGATCTGGACGCCGTATTCGTTGAACACGTCGAGGATGTGGCGATGCATCGCCGTGTAGAGTGGGAGCATCACCTTGATGTCGGTGCAGTACAGGTTCAATTCATACGTCACGGCGAAGTCGCCGAGCTTCTTCACCAGCACGAATGCGCGCGGCGGCTCGGCCGCCGGCGGCGCGCAGCGCGCGGCAGCGCTGAGAAGCATGGCTTCGACCTGCCGCCATGGGGTCTCGTAGCCGATCCCGATTTCGGTGTGGAGGATGAGTCCCTGCGTCTTGGCGAGTGAGCTGTAGTTGACGACGTCGCCCGAGAGGATCTGCGAGTTCGGGATGACGATTTCCTCGTTCTTTGGCGACCGGAGGTGGGTGACCTGGAGCCGCATCTCGATCACGTCGCCGAACGCACCGCCAATCTTCACGCGATCGCCGACCCTGAACGCGCGGCGGTAGGTCATCATGTAGCCGGCGATGATGTTCGAGATCGCTGACGAGGACCCCAGCGAGAACACGATCCCGATGAACAGCGAGACTCCCTTGAACGCCTCCGATTCCGATCCCGGGATGTAGGGATAGGCGACGATCAGGCCGAAGGCCACAATCGCGATTCGGACGATCTTGTAAGTCGGCGCCGCCCAGTCCGCGTCGAAGCCGGACAGCTTCACGCGGCCGCGGCTGACTGCTTCGAAGAAGAGGCGAACGAGGCGGAGCAGCATGCGAATGACGAAGAACAGCACGACCAGGAAGACCAGCCTGGGGATGTTCGCGACGAATCCCTGGCCGAGCACCTGGAGCGGCGCGAGCGCGAAGCCGGCGATGTTTCGCGACAGGCCGCGCGTCCACGGCCACGCCGCGAGCACGTATCCGAGGTAGACCAGCGCACCGGCGAGGAGGATCACGGTCCGAATGCCAATCAACCCGCTCCGCAGCGCCGCCCAAATCTGATCGGCGCGCATCACCTCGAACGACTGGATGCCGACCGTCTGGATGCGCTGCTCGAATCGCCGCTTCACCAGCGCATCGAGGCGGCGCCAGATCCAGAGCAGCGCTGCGATGCCAGCCGTGAAGACCACCGTCGCGACCAGCGTGGTGCCGGCCGCGCGGCGCAGCGCTCCGGACGAGCGCGCCGCGCGATAGTCGGCGATCGCCTGGCGCACCCGGAACAGGTGGGCGTTGGCGAGCTCCAGGCGTCCGACCTGTTCCAGGGCCGCGTCGGCGTCCACGACCGTGACGATCGGCCTGTCGCCGGCCACGATGGCGACCGAGCCGTTGTTCTCGAGAACCCGCACTGACTCGGTCGTCACGGCGGGGTCAGCGGCCGCCGCGACGATGCGGTCCCTGACAACGCCTGCGCGCATCTCGGCTGGATACGACGACACGCCGCGGAGGCGGAACAGCTCAACGCCGTCGATGTCGACCGGCGCCGTGACTACTTCATTTTGCTGTTCACTACCATTTGTCGTCTGTGCCTGCAGCCGGCCACCCGTTCCGAGACCGGCAACGAGCGTCAGCAACAGCGCTGCGACAGACCTGCCCATGGCTGCTCCTTGGGGTCAACGCGACTCGCCGGCAGCCGACCGTTTCAGCCGTTCACCTCCGACCTGTTCGTCGACCAGGCGCGCGCGCAGGCGCTCGGTTCCGGTCTCGAGCATCGCCTTCGCATCGACGCGCGCGAACAGATCGAGCAGCGGCGCGATGAGGCCCGTCCACCCGGTTTGATGGCTCGCGCCCAGCCCGGCGCCGTTGTCGCCGTGGAAATACTCATAGAACAGCACGAGATCGCGCCAGTGGGGATCGTTCTGGAATTTCTCGCTTCCACCATACACCGGTCGACGGCCCCGGTCGTCGCGAAGGAACGTACGCGAGAGCCGGCCCGTGAGCTCCTTGGCCACCTCGAAGAGCGTCATGTGTTTGCCTGACCCGGTCGGGCACTCGACCTTGAAGTCGTCGCCGTAGAAGCCGTACAGGTTCAGCAGCGCGCGGATGATCAGACCGTTGACCGGCATCCACACCGGTCCCCGCCAGTTGGAGTTGCCGCCGAACATCCCGGTGTCGGATTCTGCCGGCAGGTAGCGAACCTCGAATTGCTGATTGGCCACCGTCACTTTGAACGGATGATCCTGGTGGTACTTCGAGAGCGACCGGATCCCGTAGGGGCCGAGGAATTCGTTCTCGTCGAGCAGGTAGCTCAGCACCCGCTCGAGCTTTTGCCGATTGAGAACCGAGAGCAACCGCCGATCCTTGTAGCCAATGAAGGCCCCTTTGCTCGGCGCGATCTGTTCGACGATCTCCGGATGCCGGCTGCGGAACAGCTGAATCATCTCCGCTAACTTCGGATAGCGTTCCGCAATGTTGCCCTCGAACACCGTCGACGCACAGAGCGGCAGGAGGCCGACCATCGAGCGCACCTTCATCCGGCCCGCCCGCCCGTCGGGCAGCCGCAGCAGGTCGTAGAAGAACCCGTCCTGCTCGTCCCACATCTCGTCTTTGTGCTCACCCATGCGATCCATCGCGTAGGTGATCCACACGAAATGCTGAATGAACTTGAATGCGACCTCCTGGTACATCGCGTCGTAATCGGAGAGGATCAGCGACATCTCGAGCATGCACTGGCAGTAGAAGGCCATCCAGGCGGTTCCGTCCGCCTGCTCGAGGGAGCCGCCGGTCGGGAGCGGTGAACTCCGGTCGAAGACGCCGATGTTGTCGAGGCCCAGGAACCCGCCGGCGAACACGTTGCGTCCGGCCGGATCCTTGCGGTTCACCCACCAGTTGAAGTTGAGCATCAGCCCCTGGAACGAGCGTTCCAGGAACCGGACATCCGCCCGTCCGAGGTTGCGCTCCATCCGGTACAGGTACAGCGTGGCCCACGCGTGCACCGGCGGGTTGACGTCGCTGAAGTTCCACTCGTAGGCGGGAATCTGGCCGTTGGGATGGAAGTAGAGATTGCGCAGCATCAAGAGCAGCTGTTCTTTCGCGAAGTCGAAGTCGACGAGCGCCAGCGCCACGGTGTGGAACGCGAGATCCCACGCTGCGTACCACGGGTATTCCCACTTGTCCGGCATCGAGATCACGTCGGCGTTGAGCATGTGGAACCATTCCGTATTCCGCACCCCCGCGCGCGCCGAGTCCAGCACCGGATGACTCTTGTGCTCGGTCAGCCACTGTTCCAGATCGAAGTGATAGAACTGCTTGCCCCACATCATGCCGGCGAGCGCCTGCCGGTGGACGCGGCGTTCGTCCTCGCTGAGCGCGCCCGGCGTGATCCGGTCGTAGAACTCGTTGGCGTCGGCAATCCGCGATGAGAACACGCGATCGAAGTCGTCGAACGCGCCCATCAGCGTGCCATTCGCGAGCCGCAGACGGACGGTTCGTGAGCCGCCGGCCGGCACGTCCAGCACGTAGTGCGCCGCGGCCTTGGTTCCCTGGTGGGCTGGATTCACGGCGTCGCGCTGACCCGAAACCACATAGGAATGGAACGCATCCTTCACGAAGGGCGACGCGCTGGGCTGGTTCCAGAGCCGCTGCGCGTTGCTCTCGTTTTCCGTGAAGAGGAGCTCTGGCGTACCCTCGCAGTGCAGGAAGTAAGTGCCCAGGTCGTGATGGCTGGCCTCGATCAGACCGTCAGCCGGCTGTCGCAACGTCGGCTTTCGATTGTCGGTGCCCCAAGACCAGGTGTTGCGGAACCAGAGGGTCGGCAGCACGCGGAGCCGCGCCGCTTCAGGCCCGCGGTTATGAGCGGTGATCTTGACGAGGATGTCTTCCGCGTTCGATTTCGCGTACTCCACGAAGACGTCGAAATACCGGTTGTCGTCGAAGATGCCCGTGTCGACCAGCTCGTATTCGAAGTCCGCGCGTGACCGGCTCGCGTTGCTCGCGACGAGATCCCCGTACGGGAACGCCCGCTGCGGATACTTGTACAGATACTTCATGTAGGAGTGGGTCGGCGTGCTGTCGATGTAGAAGTAGTATTCCTTGACGTCCTCGCCGTGATTCCCCTCGCTGTTCGTCAACCCGAACAAGCGCTCCTTCAGAATCGGATCCCGCTCGTTCCAGAGCGCGAGCGAGAAACAGAGCCGCTGCTTGTCGTCCGAAATGCCGCCCAGACCGTCTTCGCCCCAGCGGTAGGCGCGAGACCGCGATTGGTCATGTGAGAAATACGCCCAGGCGTTCCCGTCCTCACTGTAGTCCTCGCGAACCGTGCCCCATTGCCGCTCGCTCAGGTACGGACCCCACTTCTTCCAGGGAATCCCCGTCTCGCGCGCGTCGTTCAGCCGCTTCTGCTCCGCAACGTCGACGATGTCTTTGGCCATGTTCTGCGGTCCTTCCAGTCGCTGCTATTCAGTACGCTTTCAGCCCGGCGCTGCGAAACACACCGCACGCGCGCTCGATCGCGTCCATGCCAGGCGGTTCAACATCCGCGAGCGCGTAGTCCATGCCGAGCTGCGCCCATTTGTACTTGCCCATCTGGTGGAAGGGGAGAACGTCGACGCGCTCGACGTTGCCGAGGCTCGCCGCGAACGCGGCGATCTTCGAGATCTCGTCGAGATCGTCGGTCAAGCCGGGCACGAACACGTAACGCAGCCAGACCTGGCGCTTCCGGGCTGCGAGCCGCCGCGCGAAGTCGAACGTCGGCGCGACGTCCATGCCCGTCAGCCGGCGATGTCGTTCCGGATCCCATCCCTTGATGTCGAGCATCACGAGGTCGATGGTCTCGAGGTCGTCGTCGCCGAGCCGGTCGCCCAGGTACCCGTTCGTGTCGAGCGCGGTGTGAACGCCCATTCCCTTCGCCGCCGTGAACAGCTTCATGACGAAGCGCTGCTGCATCAGCGGCTCACCCCCGCTAATCGTCAGACCGCCGGACATGATTTTCAGTCCGCGCCGGTATTTGCGCAACTCCTCGGTGGCTCTTGCGATCGTGACCGGGATGCCGTTGCTCATCGTCCACGTGTCCGGGTTGTGGCAGTAGAGGCACCGCCACATGCAGCCCGCCGTCCACGCGACGACCCGCACACCGGGGCCGTCGACGGTGGCGCCGGTCGTGAACGAATGCAGAAACCCCATGTCGCCGGTGGCGAGTGCCGTCCGAACGTCCGATTCAGGGACGTTCTTTCCCAGGTTGACTCGGAGTTCGAATGGACTCTTGGCTGCGAGAGGAGGCGGTTCGACGTCGACTTTCTCAGACATCGCCGCCTCCACCGTGGAACGTCCGGTTGATCACGTCCATCTGCTGCTCTCGGGTGAGCCGCACGAAGTTCACGGCATAGCCCGACACGCGAATCGTCAGACTCGGGTATTTCTCCGGGTGCTCCATGGCATCGAGAAGCGTGTCGCGGTTCAGCACGTTCACGTTCATGTGGTAGCCGGTGCTGCTGAAGAACGCGTCGAGGATGCCCGTCAGGTTCGTGATGCGATCCTCGGCCACCCGGCCGAGACCCGTCGGCACCAGCGACGCCGTCAGCGAAATGCCGTCGGCGGCGTCGCGATAGGGGATCTTGGCGACCGACGCCGCGGCGGCGTGAATGCCGTGGCTGTCGCGCCCGTGCATCGGGTTTGCGCCAGGCGCGAACGGCTCCCCCCGACGCCGGCCGTCCGGCGTGTTTCCCGTCGCCTTGCCGTAGACGACGTTCGACGTGATCGTCAGAATCGACTGCGTGTGCAGCGCGTTGCGGTAGGTCGGATATTTCCGCAGCTTGCTCATGAACGTGCTGACCACCCAGACGGCGAGCTGATCCACACGGTTGTCGTTGTTGCCGAAGTGCGGAAACTCCCCTTCGGTCTGATAGTCCGTCACCAGGCCCGTCGCGTCGCGGACGACCCGCACCTGAGCGTACTTGATGGCTGACAGGCTGTCGGCGATGACCGACATTCCGGCCATCCCGAACGCCATCGTTCTGAGCGGCGCGTAGTCGTGCAGTGCCATCTCGATGCGCTCGTAGGCGTACTTGTCGTGCATGTAATGGATGATGTTCATCGCGTTGACGTACACGCCCGCGAGCCAGTCCATCATCTTCTCGAACTTGTCGATCACGTCGTCGAAATCCAGGACGTCGCCCTTCACCGGCTCGAAGGCGGGTCCTATCTGTTCCCCGCTGATCTCGTCCCGGCCGCCGTTGATTGCGTAGAGCAGACATTTCGCGACGTTGGCGCGCGCGCCGAAGAACTGCATCTGCTTGCCGACCAGCATGGGCGAGACGCAGCAGGCAATGGCGCCGTCGTCTCCCCAGGTGCGGCGCATGATCTCGTCGCTTTCGAACTGGAGCGCGCTGGTGTCGATGGCGACCTTCGCCGCGAACTGACGGAAGCCGTCGGGCATCGATGGTGAATACCAGATGGTCAGATTCGGTTCCGGCGCGGGACCGAGATTGTAGAGGGTTTGCAGGAAGCGGAAGCTGGTCTTCGTGACGAGCGTTCGTCCATCGTCGCCCATCCCGCCGATGGATTCAGTGACCCATGTGGGATCGCCGGCGAAGAGGTCGTCGTACTCCGGCGTGCGCAGGAATCGGACTATCCGCAGCTTGATGACGAAGTCGTCGACGATCTCCTGAGCTTGCTCTTCGGTCAGGATGCCGGCGGTGAGATCGCGCTCGAAGTAGATGTCGAGGAACGTCGAAGTCCGCCCGAGCGACATCGCCGCGCCGTTCTGTTCTTTCACGCTGGCGAGGTAGCCGAAGTAGAGCCACTGAACCGCTTCTCTTGCGGTCGTCGCCGGAGCGGAGATGTCGAAGCCGTAGCCGGCCGCCATCTTCTTCAGTTCTTTGAGCGCGCGGATCTGCTCGGACAGCTCCTCCCGATCGCGAATGACGTCGTCGGTGGACTGGGCGGAATCGAGCGCGGTCTTTTCCTCCTGCTTGCGTGCGATGAGCCGATCGACTCCGTAGAGCGCGACGCGACGGTAATCGCCGATGATCCGGCCGCGCCCGTACGCGTCTGGTAACCCTGTGAGGATGTGTGAGCTCCGGCATCGCCGGACGTCCGCGGTGTAGGCATCGAACACCCCGTCGTTGTGGGTTTTCCGATACTTCGTGAACGCCTCGACGACGTGGGGATCGGGCTCGTACCCGTACGTCTTGAGCGCGTTGACGACCATGCGGAAGCCGCCGTTCGGCATGATCGCGCGCTTCAGCGGGGCATCGGTTTGCAGGCCGACGATGAGCTCGTTGTCTTTGTCGATGTAGCCGGGCGCGTGAGCCGTGATGGAGCTGGGGATCTGAGAGACATCAAGGACGCCCTTGCGTCTCTCCTCGACGAACAGGTCCGTGAGCCTGTTCCAGATTGCCTGCGTGCGCGTCGTGGCGGGCGTCAGAAACGACGCGTCACCGTCGTACGGTTCGTAGTTCTGCTGAATGAAATCCCGGACGTTGATCTCCTTCTGCCAGAGGCCCGTCCGGAACCCCTTCCACGGCGAAGTTGCTGGCGTTGCTTTCTTTTCCTGTGTTGCGGTTCCAGACATAGAGGACTCTTCGCTTCCTGCCCGTCAGGCACGGGCCTCGATAAGCCCCAGCAGCAGCGCTGTGTGCCGGGCGATGATCAACTCTTCGTTCGTCGGAATCACCCAGGCCGACACGCGACTGCCGGCTCGAGAGATCCGCGGTCCGCGCTTTCCATTCGCCTCGTCGTCCAGTTCGAGCCCGAGCCAGGCGGAGGCGTGGCAGATACGGCTGCGGATATCCGGCGAGTTCTCGCCGATGCCGGCGGTGAATACCAGACCGTCAATGCCGCCCAGGACGGCGGCGAGCGCTCCGATCTCCTTCGCGGCGCGATAGACGAAGTAGTCCACCGCAAGCCGCGCGGCCGGCTCACTGCTGCCGAGGAGATCGCGCATGTCGTTGCTGATGCCGGATATGCCGAGGAGACCGGATTTCTTGTAGAGGATCGTCTCCACGTCCTTTGGCGAGAGGCCGAGAGTTTGAAAGAGGTACAAGATGACCCCGGGATCGACGGCGCCGGGTCGTGTCCCCATACAGAGCCCGTCGAGCGCGGTGAACCCGAGAGTGCTGTCCACGCTCTTGCCGTTTTTCATGGCGCAGAGGCTTGCGCCGCTGCCCAGGTGCGCGACGATCACGCGCCCGCCGGCAATCTCCGGCGCGACGTCGGGAAGGACGGAGGCGATGTATTCGTACGAGAGTCCGTGGAAGCCGTAGCGCTGGACACCGGCGGCGCAGATGTCGCGCGGCAGCGGCACGACCTCGGCGACCGCGGGCTGACCGCGGTGGAAGCTGGTATCGAAGCAGGCGACCTGCGGCACGCCTGGAAGCCGCTCGGCGACCGCTTCAATGGCCGCAAGGTTGTAGGGTTGATGGAGCGGAGCGAGCGGCACGAGCGCTCGCAGATCCTCCAACACCTGTGGCGTCACGATTGTCGGCCGGGCGTAGCGGGCGCCGCCGTGGACGACGCGGTGGCCGACACCGACGACGCGTGCACCGCCATAGCGTGAACGCAGCCACACGGCCAGTGACTCCAGTGCGGTGCGGGCATCACGCACCGTCGAGTCCATCTGTTCATCGGCGAGCTTTCGGCCGGCGTCGTCCTTCGCAGAGAATCGCGGCGACGTGCCGATGCCTTCAATCTGTCCCCGCAGTTCGAGCCGCCAGCCAGTCTCGGGCCGGTGATAGATGGAGAACTTCAGGCTCGATGATCCAGCGTTGAGGACGATCGCGTAGTCGTTCATAGAGTGAACCCCGGGAGGCAGGAGGTAGGAGGTAGGAGGTAGGAGGTAGAAGGTAGGAGGCTCGCAGCTTCGAACTCCCACGTCCGACCATCTTCCTCCGACTTCCGACTTCCGACTTCCGGCTTCCGACCTCCGACTTCCGACCTCCGACCTCCGACTTCCGACTTCCGACCTCCGACCTCCGACTTCCGACTTCCGACCTCTGACTTCCGACCTCCGACTTCCGACCTCCGACTTCCGACTTCCGACCTGCGTTCACAAATAT
>DATAEK010000138.1:0-3933 GCA_036258055.1 Vicinamibacterales bacterium | reverse complement strand
AACGCCGTAGTGTAGACGAATCCTTGCGGCCCGAGCGAAGAGTGAAGGTGAAAACGGCGCAGGTGTCTTTTATTTGATGCCTTTCAGCATCACGATGTCGCTCGTATCAATCGCACGTGTAAGGGCGAGCTGCGTGCCATCCGGCGACCAGGCGAACTCGACGATACGACGTCCGTCGGTGAAATGCGTCAGCTGACGGGGGGTGCTGCCCTCGAGCGGTTGCACCCAGACGTTCAATGCCGACGGATCGACGTACGCCAGCGCCCGACCGTCGGGCGCCCACCGCTGGAGAGCCTGGCTCCCGCGAAGACGACGGACTGGCTCCCCACCGCCGATCGGGACGATGAGTGTCTCCGGCGATCTGGTCTGTTCGTCCCGTGATCCGACCATCACGAATCGTCCGTCGGGAGAGACCTGCATTTCACGCACAAAAAAGGGAGCGAACTGCCGGGGAGTGCCGCCGTGAAGTTCGAGAATCCACGCGGACTGCTGCCCGGACTGCGACGAGAGATAGAGCACCGCCGAACCATCCGGCGTGACGGTCGCGGCAGTGAAACCGCCCGTGGCGATCTGCGTCGCATGCGTCCCGTCGGCGTCGCTGCGCCACAGTTGGTTCGTGTTATCGCCCCGCCGTACGTACACCAACGTTCGCCCGTCGCCGCTGGTAGAAAAAAAGAACCCGCTGTCAGGGACGATCAATTCTGGCGCTCCACCGGACACATCGGTTGACCACAGCCCCACGCCGCCCGCGAGGGCCGCGAAGTAGATCACCCGACCGTTGGCAGCCCAGGCAAGGCCGTCCACCGTGGACGGGATGTCCCGGCCAATCTGCCGCGCATCGTTCCCGGCCGCGTTCGCCAGCCACAGGCTCGAACGCGTGTCGCGGCGAGCCGCGACAAGTGCATCGCCGGCCAGACTGGCGCCGGTATAGTTGTTGAGATCGTTGGTGAGCCTGGTCGTGTCCCCACCGGGCAGGTGAAGGCGCACCAGTTGCTGAGATCCGCCTCGCACGACCTTGTTGAGAATGAACGACCGGCCGTCGCCTGCGACGGCCATGCCCATCCCAACGGAATCACCATAGCCGTCGAGATTCAGCAGCGTCGTCTCGACGCCGCTTGCGACGTTGACGGTCAAGAGAAACAGGTTGGAGACGCTGTGTGCGGTGTCGTTGCCGACGACGGCGATGGATTGCCCGTCGGGCAACCAAACGGGTCGAAGATCAGGTTGGGTTCCCCACGTGACCGTCAAGTAGCGCCGGGGCAGTGTGCGCGTCGCGACCGCGCGCGGGCGCGAGCCGTCCGCCTCGGTGACAACGACGTGAGTCTCGGTACCCGACGAAGTCGACGTCAGGAACGCCATCTGCTTACCGTCCGGCGACCAGCCGGGCGCGCTCACGGCCGCGTCAACCAGTTTGCGCGAGGTGCCGCCGAGGAAAGGCACGCGCCAGAGCGCATGAGGCCGATCGCTCTCCCTTCTCACGAAATCAACGAAGCTGCCATCCGGCGTGACGGCCAAGGCGCGAATCTGGGTCGCCGGCGTCGGCGTGACGATGCGCACGTTGCTGTTGCTGGCGATCTGCCGTACCCACACGCTGTGCTGGTCGTCGTCCTCCTGCACGTACGCGACGAACTTGCCGTCCGGCGACAGCGCCGGAAGCCGAGCGTTGCCGGAATTCGTCAAACGGATCATTTGGAGCTGTGTCGTTGCCGGTGAGACCGCCGACTCGGGACGGCGCGCGGCGAGCGTGACGAGTACCGCGATGGCGGCAACCGAGGCGAGCCCAAGGCCGAGCGCTACCCATTGCCACGCGCGCGCTCCGCTGCGTGGAGTGGATCCGGTACCTTGTGCCTGCAGCTCGCCGGAATCGAGCGACCGTTTCAATTCCTCGAGATCGTTCCGCAGGTCTTTCGCGCTCTGGTAGCGCCGCTCCGGGTCCTTCGTCAGCGCGTGACGGACGATGCGCCCCAGCTCGGAGGGCATCGCAGCGTTGACGGCCGTCACTGATGTCGGTGTGTCCTTGACGATGGAGGAGATGACGGAGATGCTCGTCTCGCCGGTGAACGGACGGCGACCGGTCGCCATCTCGTACAGAATGACGCCGAGCGAGAAGAGATCCGAGCGCGCGTCAATGGCCTTGCCTTCGGCCTGCTCCGGCGACATGTAGGCGACCGTACCCAGGATGCGGCCTTCGCCGGTAATGGACCGGGCCCCGACACCGCCGAAGGTCGCAGTCGGCATCGCGGTCGCGCCATTCGCTCCCGTCGCTACGTCCGTGAGCTTTGCAAGGCCGAAGTCGAGCACCTTGACGCGATTGTCGTGCTCCCCTTGGCCGAGCATGATGTTGGCCGGCTTGAGATCGCGGTGTGTGATCCCCTTCTGGTGCGCGGCGGCGACGGCGTCGGCGATAGGAATCGCCACCTGCAGGAGCCGGTCGAGCGGCAAACCGCCCCTGGGAATCACCTCGGCCAGCGTGCGTCCCTCGACCAGTTCCATCGTGAAAACCGACCGCCCGTCGATTTCCTCGCTTGAATAGATCGTCACGATGTTCGGATGATTGAGGACGGCGACAGCCTGCGCTTCGCGCGCGAAGCGCTCGCGACGCTCGGGATCCGTTGCCACGGGACCAGGAAGCAGCTTGATCGCGATGAATCGATTCAGGCGTGGATCCCGGGCCTTGTAGACCTCGCCCATCCCGCCGGCCCCAAGGGGGCCGATGATCTCGTACGGGCCGAGTCGAGTGCCGGCTGGGAGGGCCATACTCGGCTTCGCTGGAGGCCCCTCATTGTAGTGGTTTCGCCTCTGCTTCGGAAGCCGATCCAGAGCATGCTCCCGGGCGTTCTTGGGTTTCCGGGTTGTCAACGGTACTCAGGATACTCACACTCCGCGAAGCCCTCGGCGACGAAGCTCCGAAAGAGCGTCCCTTCGCCATAGAAGCCATCGATCCGTCCTTCGAACGCCCGTCCGCCAATCCAGACGCGGTAGGTGGTTGGCTCCTCCTGCGTCAGTTGTCGTGCGAAGGCCTTCCTCTCGTGCTCGCTGTACCGCGGCGGTTGTTTCCACAGGCACGGCGTGATGCGATCCCTCAGGACCTTGACGAAGTCCGGTACCACCTCCACGGCGAACTGGTACCGCGTGCCTGCCTTGTAAAGGAAGTCCGCACGATGCGCGAGGAGTCCGGGTATCTCTTCCGCCTCTTTCAGTGGCGCATACGTCTCGTGGGGCACGGGCTGAATCGTGCTTCGTAAGGGGTGCAGAGGATGGCGTCCGATCGCGCTGTCCGCCTTGTCCTCCGCGTAGATGCGCAATCCAGGGTTGTAGCGCCCCGCCTGCGAGAATTCAGCCTCGTAGGTCACCTTCAGTCCCAGCGGATTGCCGGTGCCCGAGACGAGCGGCGCGTACCGCACGTTGGCGATCCGCGTGCGCGGCAACGCGATGCGACCGGTCGGATTGTCAACGACGATCGCGTAACGGGCGGCACGAGTCTCGTCGAACATCTGTTCGATCCGCGACACGAATTCCGGCGGGAATCCCGGCGGGATGAGATGCCTTGATGGCTCGTCAGCGACGGGGGTGATCAGGCGCGACAGGCGCGTGAAGCGCTGCCCGTGCACGTCCTCTCCGCTGAGCCGCACGCGAAAGGGCCGCGACGGCACCGTCATCATCCCGATGAACTCGTAATCCCCAGGAACGCCGATCGACTGGGAGACCATCGGGATCGGCTGGAGCAAGGCGCCATCTGGGCCGATGGCTTCGAACAGCAGCGTCGCGATTGCTTCCTGCCCGCCGATCGACGCTGCCACGCCGTACTCCTCGCCAATCGCGGGCTCGCCTTCGATGCGACGATAGCCGACACTCAACTCACCATACAGTTCTGGTTGCTGAAACTCGAACGATACGAATTCGATCTGCTCCCCGCGTACTGCCTCGGTAACG
>DATAEK010000135.1:0-8446 GCA_036258055.1 Vicinamibacterales bacterium | reverse complement strand
ATGTCGCCGTGGAGACCCGGCTCACTCGCTCCGGCTGACCACCGCCGTGGCTTCGATCTCGACCAGCGCGTCTGGCTCGATGAGACCGTTGACGACCACCATCGACATCGCCGGGAAATGGCGGCCGATGATCTCGCGGTAGGCCTGGCCGATGGCTGCCCGCTGCGACAGATAGAGGTCGCGGTCCGTGACGTACCACGTGAGCCGGGTAATCTGATCCGGCCGCGCTCCGGCGGCAGCGAGCGCCGCGACTACGTTGCTGAGCGCCTGACGGATCTGGCCGCAGAGGTCAAGAGCCTCGAATCGTGACGTCGCCGGATTCCAGCCGATTTGCCCGGCGACGAACACCATGCGCCCCGAAGCGCTCACGGCATTGGAGTACCCGACGGGACGGTCCCATCCGTCCGGCTGGTGAAGGGCGAGCCCTGCGCGCCCCGCGGCGGCGTTACTCCCGGCGGCGTCGTTGCGCGCTTCGTCTCGCAGCTTGAAGCGCTGCACCTTGCCGGTCAGTGTGCGCGGCAAGGCGGTCATGAATGTGATTGCGCGCGGATACTTGTACGGCGCGAGCTGCGACTTCACGAACTCCTGCAGATGCCGTGCGAGTCCGTCCGAGGGCTCGCGGCCCGCGGCCGGCACCACGAACGCCTTCACGATCTGTCCGCGCGCGGCGTCCGGCACGCCGATCACCGCGCATTCGGCCACGGCGGGATCCGTCAGCAGCACGTTTTCGATTTCCGGTCCCGAGATGTTGTATCCCGACGAGATGATCATGTCGTCCGTCCGCGCCTGGTACCAGAAGTACCCCTCGTCGTCGACGAGGTATGCATCGCCGGTGAAATTCCAGCCGTGCTGCACATATCTGCGCTGGTTGTCGAGGTCGTCGAGGTAGCGGCACCCTGTGGGGCCCTTCACCGCGAGCCGGCCGACGGTGTTGCGCGGCACCTCCTGACCCTGTTCGTCGACGACCATTGCGCGGTATCCGGGGACGACGCGGCCGGTCGAGCCCGACCGTCCATGTTCCGGCCTGCAGCCGATGAAGACGTGCAGCATTTCGGTGGACCCGATGCCGTCCATCAGGCGAACACCGGTCGCGTCGAGCCATGCGTCGAAGGTCGCCGCCGGAAGTGTTTCACCCGCCGAGACGCCTTTGCGCAGACTCGAGACATCGAACTCGTGAATCTGTTTCAGCATCGCCCGGTAAGCCGTCGGCGAAGTGACGGTGACCGTAGCGCGATACGCTTCGATGCCGGCGAGCAGGTGCGGCGGTGACGCCTGTTCGAGGAGCGCCGTCGACGCGCCGAATCGCATGGGAAAGAGCACGAGGCAGCCGAGCGCATAGGTGAACGCCAGCGGCGGCGATCCGATGAAAATGTCGTCCGGCTCGGGACGCAGCACGTAGCGGCCGTAGGTATCGGTCACCGCCAGGATGTCGCGATGAAAGTGCACCGTACCTTTGGCCCGTCCCGTGGTGCCCGAAGTGAAGGCGATGATAGCCGGATCATCCGCGGCGGTCAGGACGTTGTCGAACGTGGCCGGACGCGCGGCCATCAGCGCATCGAGCGATCCGGGCCCCGGCGAGTTGAAGGGCACGACCCGCGCGTTCGGGCGCGATTGCATCGCCGTTTCGAGGTCGCCGGCGATGTGCACGTCGGTGAGGGCCAACCGTACGTCGGCGCGCTCGCAGACCTCCGTGAGCTCGCGGACGCGCAGCAGGGGCATCGTCGATACGGCAACGGCTCCGGCCTTCAACACGGCGAACCAGCACGCGACCAGCATCGGCTGATTGGTGGCGCGCAGAAGGACGCGGTTGCCGGGGACGACGCCGAGATCCTCGACGAGCACGTTCGCGATCCGGTTCGCTGTTTCGAACAGCCGGCGGTAGCTCCACGCACCCGCGGCGTGGCGAAACGCGACGCGTTCGCCCTCGCCAGTGGCGATCCAGCGGTCGAGAAGCTCCGACGTGCAGTTCAGATGATCCGGGTAGGCGAGCTCTGGCACACCCGACCAGTCCATCCGCGGCCAGAGGTCCGGCGGCGGCAGACGCTCGCGGACGAATTGATCGACGTGCGCGGAACGACCTTGCTCGTCAGCCACTGAGCACCTGACCGGCGATGACGATCTTCTGAATCTCGCTGGTGCCTTCGTAGATCCGCAGCGCGCGAATCTCCCGGTAGAGCCGCTCGACGGTCGCTCCGTGGACCACCCCACGTGCGCCGAGCAGCTGAATCGCACGGTCGATGACCTGCTGCGCTGACTCGGTGGCGACGAGCTTGGCCATGGCCGCTTCACGTGTCACGCGGGCGGCGCCCTCGTCCCGCGTCCAGGCCGCGCGATAAACGAGAAGCGCCGAGGTGTCGATCGCGGTTGCCATGTCGGCGATCGCGGCCTGCGTCAGCTGGAAATCCGCCAGCGCCTGACCGAACGCTCGCCGTTCGCGGACGTGCGCCACCGCCTCGTCGAACGCGCGGCGCGCGAATCCCAATGCCGCTGCCCCGACGGTCGTGCGGAACAGGTCCAGCGTGCCGAGCGCGACGCGCATGCCCTTGCCCGGCTCGCCGATCACCTGATCTGACGACACGCGGCAGCCCTTGAACGTAATCGTGCCGAGCGGGTGCGGCGCCATGACGTCGATCGTGTGCGTGACGTCGAGGCCGGGTGCGTCGGCGTCGACGATCACAGCAATGAAGCTTCGATCGCCGCCCTCCGGCCAGCGGCAGAAGACGACGTAATGACTGGCGATGCCGGCGTTGGAGATCCATGTCTTTTCGCCGTCGATCACGATCGAGTCGCCGTCGCGGCGGGCCGTCGTCTGCATCGCGGCGACGTCGGAGCCGGCCTCGGCTTCAGAGATTGCGAACGCGGCGATGGTCGTCCCATTGGCGACCCCGGGCAGGTACTTTCGCTTGAGCACCTCCGATCCGAAGAGGGAGATGGGTCCGGACCCAAGCCCCTGCATCGCGAAGGCGAATTCGGCCAGGCCTGACGCGTAGCCCAGCGTCTCGCGAATCAGGCAGAGCGATCGCACGTCGAGCGCGTCGAGTGCTCCACCGTGTGCGCGAGGCACGGTGTACTTCAGCCAACCGGCCGACCCGAGTTGCGCGACGTAGGCACGGCAGGCGGCAGCAGGATCGCGATCGTCCTTCGGCTGGAACTCCCGATCGCGCCACGCACAGAGCTTGCCCTGTAACGAGCGATGCGCGTCGGTGAAGAACGGCCACGACAGGTATGTCGAATCGGCCACGGTCAGTCTCCCTCGAACGAGGGCGGCCGCTTCTCCACGAATGCGCGATAGGCCCGGACGAAGTCCTCGGTCTGCATGCACAGGGCCTGCGCCTCGGCCTCGGCAGAGACCGCGGCGTCCACGCTCATGTCCCACTCGGCATGCAGCGATCGCTTCGTGACGCCGTGCGCGAAGGACGGTCCATCAGCCAGGCTGCGCGCGAGGCTCCTGGCCTCCGAGAGCAGGACATCCGCCTCCACGAGCCGGTTGTAGAAGCCCCAACGCTCGGCCTCGGTTCCGTCCATGAAGCGCCCGGTGAAGAGCAGTTCGCTGGCGCGGCCCTGACCGATGATGCGCGGCAGGATCGCGCACGCGCCCATATCGGCGCCCGATAGGCCGACGCGCACGAAGAGGAATCCCACTCTGCTGCGTGACGTCCCGAGACGCAGGTCGCTGGCCATCGCGAGAATGGCGCCGGCGCCGGCGCAGATGCCGTCGATCGCCGCAACGATCGGCTGCGGACACGCGCGCATCGCCCTGACCAGATCGCCGGTCATGCGGGTGAAGCGCAGCAGGCCCTGGGTGTCGCCCTTGGCGCGCATGTCGACGAGCGGACCGATGATCTCGTGCACGTCGCCGCCAGAGCTGAAGTTCCCTCCGGCGCCAGTGAGCACGACGGCGCGCACGTCGGTCATCGACGTCAAGGCCCGAAAAGTGTCGGTGAGCTCGGCATACGAGTCGAACGTCAGAGGATTCTTGCGCTCGGGACGGTCGAGAGTGATCGTCGCCACACGAGCCTCGACGTGCCACCCGAAATGCTGCGGCCGAAGGTCAGCGGCAGTGGCCATCACACCACCTCTCCGGAGGCAATGGCGATTGCCTGACCGGTGATCGCCGTCGCACCCGGTGAACAGAGCCAGAGTACGCAGTCGGTCACTTCTTTCAGTGTGATTGGTGTCCGGCGCGGCGAATGCTTTGCGAGAAGGGCCCGCGCTTCGTCTGGCGACACGCTTTTGGCACGCATCACATTGGCGACGGCCATCGCGAACATCTCCGTACCTTCGGTGTATCCGGGACAGACGGCGTTGACGGTGATCCCGGTTCGCGCCGTTTCCGCCGCCAGCGCTCGCGTCAGTCCGACGATGCCATGCTTGGTGGCACAGTACGCCGCGAGGCCGGCGTATCCTTTCAAGCCAGCGGTCGACGCGACGTTGACGATGCGCCCGAAGTCCGCAGCCCGCATTGCCGGCAGCACCTGCTGTGTGCACAGCAGCGTGCCGGTCAGGTTCACCGCGATCAGCCGGTTCCAGGTGTCGAGCGAGATGGCCTCGAACGCCGCGGCGTGAGCCTGGCCCGCGTTGTTGATCAGGATCTGCACAGCGCCGAGGGTTTGCACCGCATCCGCGAATGCGCGAGTCACATCATCGGGCCTCGTGACGTCGCAGGTTCCGGTGTGGACGCTCGTGTTGTAGGTGTTGCTGATCGATTGCGCCGCCGCGTCGAGAGCTGACGCCGTCCGGCCCAGGAGCGTGACCTGTGCGCCCTGCGAGGCGAGCGCCTCCGCGATCGCGGCGCCGATCCCGCGGCCACCACCGGTCACGACCGCATGTTGGCCTTTGATCGTCGGGGTCATCGCAAAGACGCCTTTCTTTCCAGATTACGTTCGAGCTGACGCCGGCCCGTGAGGTACTGTCGCGGCCAGTGCTGCGCGGTGTAGCCGAGCTCCGCCGCCGCATGAAGCGTCCAGAACGGATCGACCAGGTGCGGACGCGCGAGCGCGCACAAATCGGCGCGGCCGGCTGCGATCACAGCGTTGACCTGATCCGGTTCGGTGATGTTGCCGACCGCGATGGTTGGAATGCGCGCCTCGTTGCGAACCTGGTCGCTGAAGGGGGTCTGATACATCCGTCCGTACACCGGCTTCGCCCCGATCGACGTCTGACCGGTCGAGACGTGGATGATGTCCGCGCCCGCGGCCATGAACGCCCTGGCAATCTCGACCGCATCGTCTCCCGTCACGCCGCTCGGAACCCAGTCGGTCGCCGAGATCCGAACCGACATCGGCCGTTCCACCGGCCACACCTCACGCATTGCACGGAAGACTTCGATCGGGTAGCGCATGCGGTTCCCCAGCGTTCCGCCATATTCGTCGCTCCGCTGGTTGCTGAGCGGGGTGATGAAGCTCGAGAGCAGGTACCCGTGCGCGCAGTGCAATTCGAGCATATCGAAGTTCGCCTCGATGCCCATGCGCGTGGCCGCCACGAACTCGTCCCGTACGTGGTCCATGTCGACGCGGTTCATCGGCCGCGGAATGCCAAGTCCCTCGGCGTACCGCACGGCCGATGGTCCCATCACCTCCCAACCCTCGGATTCGAGCCCGAGATCGTCACCTTCCCACGGCAGCCGTGCCGACCCCTTCGATCCGGAGTGACCAAGCTGCAGGCAGATCTTCGCCTGGCTCTCCGCGTGCACGAAGTCGACGATGCGTCGCCAGGCAGCGAGGTGAGCGGGTGTGTAGATCCCGGCGCAGCCGAGCGTGATGCGGGCTTCCGGCGATACGCACGCCATCTCCGTGATGACGAGACCGGCTCCGCCAAGGGCTCGAGTACCGAGATGGACCAGATGGAAGTCGCTCGGCGTTCCATCGACGGCACTGTACATGTCCATCGGCGCGACGACGACGCGGTTGACGAGCGTCATGTTGCGCAGGGTGAACGGCGTGAACATGGGAGGCGGCGGAGATGACGGGCTGGGCTCGTCCGCGGTCCGCAACGACGGCGTCGAAGGCCGCGTCGTGGTCCTCGCGGCGAACCATCGCTCGACGCCGCCAAGATATGTCGGATCGCGCAGCCGAAGGTTCTCGTGGCTCACGCGCTGACTGCGCGTGAGCAGCGAGTAGGTGAACTGCTCGGGATCCATCGAGATGTAGCGCCGGACATGCTCGAACCACTCCATGGAGTTCCGCGCGGCATTCTGCAGCCGGAGCGCTTCCGTCATTCGATCGTCCTGGTAGGCTGAAAGCGCCTCCGGCAACGGACGACCGGACGCCACTTCGCGGGCGAGCGCAATGGCATCTTCCATCGCCAGCTTCGTGCCGGATCCGATCGAGAAGTGCGCGGTGTGCGCCGCGTCGCCGATGAGAACGATGTTCTCGTGGAACCAGGCCTGATTGCGCACCCGGACGAACGTCGACCATGGTGCAGACAAGTGGCGCGCGTTGGACATCAACCGGTGCCCGGCGAGCCACCGCCCGAACAGCTGCTCGCAGGCCGCGATCGTGTGCTCGAGATCCAGTCGATCGAAACCGGCGCTCCGCCACGATTGCTCGTCGCATTCGACGATGAAGGTCGACGTGCTCTCATCGAAGCGATAGCAGTGCGCCTGGAACACGCCGTGATCGTTCTCGACGAAATAGAAGGTGAAGGCCTCGAAGGGAAACGTCGTCCCGAGCCAGATGTATCGGGCCGAGCGGACATCGAGATCAGGGTGGACGTGCGCGGCGTGCCGCGCCCGGATGCTGCTGTTCGCGCCATCGGCCGCGACGATCAGGTCCAGGTCGGTCAGGCCGAGACGGGGGAGGTCGCTCTCGTCGGCGACCTCCGTCTGAAACCGCAGCGTCACGCCCAGTCCGGCTGCCCGCTCCTGCAGGATGTGCAGGAGCTTCCTGCGAGCGATGCCGGCGAAACCGTGACCGCTCGAGGTGATCACCCGATCATGGACGTGAACGTCGATGTCGTCCCAATGAGCGAAGCTCGAGGTGATCTGGTCGTAGGTCTCTGGATCAGCGGCCCGGAAGTTCTCGAGCGTCTGATCCGAGAACACCACACCCCAGCCGAACGTGTCGTCGGGGCGATTGCGCTCGACGACAGTGATCGACGTCTGCGGGCGGGCCTTCTTGAGGAGGAGCCCGAAATAGAGCCCAGCCGGCCCGCCGCCGATCACCGCAACCTTCAATCCGCGCGCCTCCGCAAAGGAGTGCAAGGATACGTCAGCGGCGGGCGTTTACGATAGACGACGAAACCGCTCGCGGAGCCTGGTTCAGTCTGGGGCTAGTCTTTCTGCCACGAGGCGATGAAGAAGAAGATGTTCGTCGGGGTGTCCGCGCTGATAACCCCTGGCCGGCCGATCGCCGGGTCCCCTTGAAGCTCGCGCACCTTCGCCAGACTCTTGGCTGCCGCGATCTGGTTCCACGCGTCGACATTGAACACGCGGATGTTCACGGTGTTCCTCCATCCTCCGCCTGGTTCATCCACGATGTGGCTGTGCGGCAAGCCCGGGCCGTTTCCGCGTCCGCCCACCCGTGTCGCGTCGATCATGGCTGGATGATTGAGGCAGGGGCTCCCGGGAGGGCACGCCAGTGTCGACAGCGCGGGTAGGAACCCGACTGCCGCGATGGCGTAAATCTTTCGGATCTCTCCCGGGCGGGGAGGGGCCCCGGCGTCGGCGCCGATCTCGCAGTTGGTATCGGCCGCGCTTGCGGGCGGCTCCGCGCAGAAATACAGCTTCGTGTAGTGCAGCCGCACGCCGCTGCCGTCGAACCACCCATCGATGTAGTCCTTCTCCTCGTGCGCCCCCGCGTTGTAGTTGGGCGTCGATTCCGTGACGTCCTCGTGGCTGAGATGCGCGGCCGACCCGTTTGCCGTGGGCGACACTGGCGTGCCCCG
Source organism: Vicinamibacterales bacterium (assembly GCA_036258055.1). GTDB lineage: Bacteria > Acidobacteriota > Vicinamibacteria > Vicinamibacterales > 2-12-FULL-66-21 > DATAEK01. The sequence goes on along the minus strand of DATAEK010000135.1, from coordinate 562 downwards.
CTGGCTGCACGACGCGATCACGAACGCCGCCAGGGCGAGAGCGAGACCACCGACACCGTTGCTGCGCACCGGAACGAATGTCCGCACGATGGTCGAATTCAGCATGTGAGAGCTCCTTTGGAGGCTACGCGCCGGTTTAGCTCCCGAAACAGCCATGTTCAAGATGATGTCGACCGTTCCGGTGAATCCAACGGTGATACGAAGTCGTTCACGGGTCACGGTCGCAAAGCCGCCGGCGATGATCTTTCTCACCGTCAACACCTACCTGATCGCCAGCTGGTGGGACTGGCAGTTCGGCGGGAGCTACGGCCACCGCGGGTTCGTGGACTCGCTGCCGCTTCTGGCGATCGGCCTCGCGCGATTCTTCGGGTGGAGCGCCCGCCGTCCTGTGGCCTGGACGATAGATCGTACTGCTTTGAGCTTCTGCGAGAAGCGGTGTGGGCGACTCCGGAAGCCGCTCAGGGGTGAGCGGCTTCCGGGCTGCTCTGCGGTCGAACTAGAAGAGGAAGCGGAACGACAGCTGGCCGCTTCGTGGCGCCTGACGCGTCTGCCCGCGGAACGA
>DATAEK010000130.1:0-5026 GCA_036258055.1 Vicinamibacterales bacterium | reverse complement strand
ACGGTCGGTGCCCGTACGGTCGAATCGTCGCGAACGCCGACGGCTGAGACAACGACGAACGCACATCCAGCGGCGAACGCGACCGGTCAGAACGCGTTCGTCACAATTCAGGGCTGTCTCCAGCCTGGCAATGACACGTTCTGGCTGAAAGACACGTCGGGCGCAGACGCCCCGAAATCGCGAAGCTGGCGGTCGGGCTTCCTGAAGAAGCGTTCGGCGCCAGTTGAAATCGTGGATGCCGCGGGCGCGCTGAATTTTTCGAAGTACGTCGGGCAACGCGTCGCTGCTAACGGAACCGTCTCAGACCGGAGAATGCAAGCGTATTCGCTGCAACGCGTCGCCGCCTCCTGCGAGTGAAAGGACAGGTCGCACGCAGGAAAAACGGAGTAACAGAGAACGGGTGTAGTATGCGGACCTCCAAACGGAGGTCCGTTCATGCGCAGAGCCACCTTCGCGGTCGCGTGCTTCCTGGCTTTCGAGATACTCGCGCTCGCACAAGGCGAACGCCCCTTGCTCCTCAGGCATCCCACCGTCAGCCAGACGCAAATCGTATTCAGCTTCGCCGGGGACCTCTGGCTCGTCGCCCGTGACGGTGGCGATGCCCGCCGCTTGACGAGCGGGATTGGCCAGGAGACGGACCCGTTCTTTTCGCCGGACGGAACGCAGGTCGCGTTCAGCGGGGAGTACGACGGCAACCAGGACGTCTACGTCGTGCCGGCGGCGGGAGGTGTCCCGAAGCGGCTGACGTATCACCCAGGCGCAGACAGCGTGACGGGATGGACGCCCGACGGACGGAACATCGCGTTGGTCTCCACCCGCGCCAGCTACTACCATTTCGCCAGCCAGATGTACACGGTGCCGGCGACGGGCGGGTTCGCCACGCAGGTGCCGCTGCCGATCGTCGAGCAGGCATCGTACTCGCCCGACGCCTCACGCCTTGCCTACATGCCACACGCGCAATGGCAGCCCGCGTGGAAGCGATATCGCGGCGGCCAGACGACGCCAATCTGGATTGCGAACCTGGCGGATTCGCGCATCGAACGGATCCCGCGCGAGAATTCCAATGACTTCAACCCGATGTGGGTCGGGACCACCATCTACTTCCTGTCGGATCGAAACGGTCCCGTGAGCCTGTTCGCCTACGACACCAGCACGAAGCAGGTCAAGGAAGCGGTCAAGAACGACGGGCTCGACTTCAAGTCTGCATCCGCGGGACCAGGGGCCATCGTCATCGAGCAGTTCGGCGGTCTCACGCTGTTCGAGACGGCCACGCAACAGGCGCGGCCGGTGAAGGTGAACCTCGCGGGAGACTTTCCGGAACTGCGGACGCAGTTCGTGAAGGTGGATCCCAAGCGCATTCGCAACCGCGGTCTGTCGCCCTCCGGCGTGCGCGCGGTGATGGAAGCCTGGGGAGAGATCTTCACCGTGCCAGTGGAAAAGGGTGACGTCCGCAACCTCACGCATAGCCCGGCGACGGCCGAACGCGATCCGGCATGGTCACCCGATGGCAAATGGATCGCGTGCTTCTCCGACGCCTCCGGGGAATACGCGCTGGAGATCCGTGATCAGACCGGCACGGGCGAGACGAAGAAGATCGTGCTCGAGCCGTCGTTCTATTACTCACCCGTGTGGTCGCCCGACTCCACGAGGATTGCGTTCAGCGACAAACGGCTGAATCTCTGGTACGTCGATGTCGCGAAGGGCGCGCCCGTCAAACTGGACACCGACTATTACGAAGGGGCGTCCTTCGACGCCGTTTGGGCGCCCGACAGCAAGTGGCTCGCGTACACGAAGCAGCTGCCAAACCACCTGCACGCGGTCGTGATGTACTCGCTCGACCAGAAGAAGGCGTTTCAGGTCACCGACGGAATGAGCGACGCACGATATCCGAACTTCGATCGCAACGGCAAGTATCTGTATTTCACCGCCAGCACGGATATCGGACTGTCCGCTGTCGGCTTCGACATGTCGAGCAACGAGCACCCGATCACGCGGAGCGCATACGTGGTCGTGCTGGACAAGAACCTGCCGTCGCCGCTGGCGCCGGAAAGTGATGACGAAAAGATCGGGCCCGAAAAAGCGGACACCGACAAGAGCAAGGACGAGAAAACGAAGGATGAGAAGGCGAAGGAAAAGCCCGTCACGGTGAAAATCGACGCCGATGGAATTGGCCAGCGCATCCTCGCGCTGCCCGTACCGTCGCGCAATTATGTGAGCATGCTGCCGGGCAAGACCGGCGTGCTGTTCCTCGCGGAGGCGCCGCTCGTTGTCCGCGAGAGCGACTTCGACAACCTGAAAGTCACGGTTCAGAAATTCGACTTGAGCAAGCGCAAGGTCGAGAAGTTCCTGGACGATGTGAACGACGTCGCGGTGTCGTCCGACGGCGAAAAGATTCTGTATCGGAAGACCGATCAGTGGACGATTGCCGGAACCGCGGAGCCGCCCGCCGCCGACGCCAAGCCGAAACCGGGTGAAGGACCTCTGAAGCTCGAGGGGATGCAGCTGCGCATCGAGCCCATGCCTCTGTGGAAACAGATGTTTCACGAGGCCTGGAGAATTCAGCGAGACTTCTTCTACGACCCGCGCCACCACGGACTCGATCTGGCAAAGATCGAGAAGAAGTACGAACCGTATCTCGCCGGCCTGGCGTCGCGCGACGATCTCAACTACCTGCTGGAAGAGTCGCTCGGCGAGATGACGGTCGGCCACATGTTCATCGGCGGCGGAGAGCGTCCACAGCCAAAGAAGTTCAAGGGAGGACTGCTCGGTGCGGACTACGCACTCGAGAACGGGCGCTATCGGGTCACGCGCGTCTACAGCGGCGAGAACTGGAATCCGGGTCTTCAGGCGCCCCTGACGCAGCCTGGCGTCAACGTGCTGCCGGGCGAGTACATCCTCGCCGTCGCCGGACGCGAGTTGACCGCGTCGGACGACATCTATGCGTTCTTCGAGGAAACCGCGGGAAGGCAAGTGCTCGTGAAGGTCGGCCCGAACCCTGACGGGACGCGCGCGCGCGACGTCACCGTCGTACCCGTCGAGAGTGAAGAGAACCTGCGCCGGCTCGCCTGGGTCGAAGGCAATCGCCGCAAAGTCGACGAGCTGACCGGCGGGCGCGTGGCCTACGTCTACCTGCCGAACACGGCCGGCGCCGGCTACAGCAATTTCAATCGCTACTACTTCGCACAGATCGGAAAGCAAGCCGGGATCATCGACGAGCGCTTCAACGAAGGCGGTCAGCTCGCCGACTACATCGTCGATCAACTCCATCGACCGTTGATGAGCAAGGTCGCGACGCGCGAAGGGGCGGACTGGTCGAGTCCGTCGGGATCGATCTACGGACCGAAAGTAATGATCATCAACGAAATGGCAGGATCGGGCGGCGATGCGCTGCCGTGGTACTTCCGCAAGAACAAGATCGGCCCGCTCGTGGGCAAGCGCACCTGGGGAGGACTGGTCGGCATCGGCGGTTATCCGGAGCTGATCGACGGTGGCACTGTCACCTCGCCACGGTGGGCGCTCTATGGCCTCGACGGCGACTGGGAAGTCGAGAACGCGGGCATCGCGCCCGACATCGAGGTCGATCTCGATCCGGCTGCGGTCCGTCAGGGGCACGACCCACAGTTGGAAAAGGCGGTGGAGGTGGTGTTGCGGCTTCTCGCGGAACATCCGCTGCCGCAATACAAGCGTCCCGCGTATCCGAATTACCACATGAAGGACGGCCTCGGCCTTCCTCCGGCGGTGAAATCGAGCGGTGGAGGGGGACGAGAATAGCCGCGTGACCTCACAACTTCCGCAAATACGCCCGCAGCGCCGCACGCTCCTCAGGAGCGATGAACCCGCGATCGACCGTCACGCCATCCGACGAGACAATCGCCGGCAGCCTGGGCGGTGGATTCAGACGAATGACGCGCTTGAAGAAGGCGACGTAATGATCGACCACCTCTTCGAGCGTCGAGGCTGAATTGTTGTGGAAGTACGGCGCCGTTCTCGCGATTCCACGAAGATTCGTCACGTCCATGACGCCGACATCCGCCGGCTGCCCGGTGAGCAGCATTCGTCCCGGGTCCGAGGTCTTGAACGGCTGTTTGGTGCCGTTCGCCAGTGTTATCTGGTACGTTCGGGCGTTGCGCTCCAGCCGATCCGGGCACGGCGTAAAGCCGTCCGGTGACGTCTGCCCCCCGTCCGTGTCCGGCCTGGGGCACGCGGTGCGGATGTTGTGATACCGGGCAACCGGGCCGACGACCGAGCCGAGGGTCGCATCCGGTGTCGACGTACTCGGATGCAAAGCGGCGCCGTGGCATTGCGCGCAGGCACGGTTGAACACGGCCTTGCCCTGCTGCTCGAGCTCGTTGAGCGGCGGATCGGGATCTGGAAATGTCTCGCCGGACCTGATGGCGTCCGCCAGCTGCTGCACCCCTGGAGAAGAAAACAGAGTCTGCTGAAAAGCCGCCAGATGGCCAGCGATTCCTCATCCACTCCGTCGTCGCCGAGGACACGTCGCCAATCGTCGTCGTTTTGAATTGGAAGCCAGGCTCCTGAACTGCGGGCGGCGCCTCACCCGCATCGACATCGTCTGAGCGGTACAATGCACCGCCATGAGCGTCTCCGCGCCCGCACTCTCGCCAGACGAGCATCGCATCCAGCTGCGGCGTGCCGCCGTGGCCGCAACCATCGGCACTGCCGTCGAGTGGTACGACTTCTTCCTGTACAGCACGATGTCCGGCCTCGTCTTCGCGCGCCTCTACTTTCCGCACTCGGATCCGCTGATCGGAACGCTGGAGGCTTTCGGGGTTGCTGCGGTTGGCTTCGTGTCGCGGCCGATCGGCGCAGTGATCTTCGGCCATTACGGCGATCGCATCGGGCGCAAGTCCGCGCTGATTGCGACGCTGCTGCTCATGGGCATCGCCACGTTTCTGGTCGCGCTGGTGCCCACCTATCGAAGCATCGGGATCTGGGGCGCGGTCATCCTGACCATCCTGCGCTTCGCCCAGGGCATCGGCGTCGGCGGCGAGTGGGGCGGATCGGT
>DATAEK010000108.1:0-34142 GCA_036258055.1 Vicinamibacterales bacterium | reverse complement strand
CGATGCCCATCCGCTCAAGCGGCTGGGCACGCCAGAGGACGTCGCCCGCGCGGCGGTTTTTCTGGCCTCCGACAGCGCGTCGTGGATCACCGGTGTCGTGCTGGACGTTGCGGGTGGGTCGGTCATGGTCCGGTAGAAGTCGGTCAGCCTCCCGCGTTTTTCCGGGCAGCGGATGCGGGCTCGAGGCGCGCCCATCTGGCCGGACGCGGACTGTCCAACCGTCTAAGGGCCGCCGATTCAGCTTGTCGTCGACGAGGACTCGATCTTGTCGGCCGCGCCATTCAGGGCTCGAACCACGCGGTCAGAACGCTCGTCGGGCTCGAGTGAAAACCCCACGCTCAGCCTCTTCAACAAGGCCAGCTCCGACGGTGTCGCGCCGAGCATGCGACGAAACGTGCGCGTCAGGTGAGCGCCGTCCGAAAACCCTGCTCGATGGGCCGCGCTCGTGACGCTTGCGCCGTCCATCAAGTCACACGCCGCTCGCTGGAGCCGGAGCCAGAGAATGTAGGGTCGTACAGGAACGCGGACCGACTCGGTAAACGCATGCATGAAGCGGGACGGCGACAAGCCCGCGATGCCCGCCAGTGTCTTCAGAGACAGATCGTCCAACGCGGCCTGAGGCTCGTGAAGGTGGTTCAGCACCCGCCGGACAGCGGGATGGATCGCGACGCCGCGCCGCCGGTGGAGGAGGAACTCGGTCAGCCAACGTTGGGCGCGCGCGTCGTTCGGCGTGGACCCGAGCACGGCGCGCCAACGGGCAACCTGGCGGGCGGGTATGCAGGCAATCTCTTCCTCAATGCGCGCTGAGAGCGCAGCACCCATGTCGCTCTCCGCGTCGATGAACCCGATCAGCAAGGTGGTCCCACGCGCGTCGAGCTCATGGTTGGCATCCGGCCGGATCCATACCGCGCCACACTTCCTCCACGCTTGCGTCCGTCCGCCCCGCACCAGCACGGAACCGTGGAGCGCGAACAGCAGCTGGACACAGTGGTGGCGGTGCGCCGCCGCCACGAACCCTGGTCCCCAAACGAGCATCACAGGGGGCCAGGGCGCAATGCCGTGGCGTGCGCGGAGTGGCATGAGCGGATTCTGGCACCGTCTCCCACCGCCTGCAAGTTAGCCAGTTCGTTCAAGACGGGCGCGGATGCCGCTCGCTACGATGCATTCATGGCCGGTCGTCCGGCGATGAAGATGAGGCAGCCTGCGCGACCGATCGATTGGGAGCACGAGGTGACCGACCAAGCCGGACCACAGGACACCAATTGATTCAACAGAAATTCAACGGGACCTTCACGCCTTCTGCGTGGCGATCCTCGTAGCGTGAGGAGTATGGTTCGCCCGACGTCATTCGTCTGCCGCATGACGTTCGTCGTCGGTGTCGCGAGCGTGTGCGCACCGCGGGTGGTGCACGGCCAGGTGGTCACATTGACTGAGGCCGTGCGCACGGCAGAAAGCCACGATCGATCCATCCATATCGCGGAGCTCGAACGCGAGAAGGCACTGCGCGACGTGGATGTCGCACGGACGCAGCGATACCCGATCTTCTCAGTCACGGCGCTCGGGTCGCAGCCACTCACGCAATTGGGTATCACCCTCGAGCGTGGAAGCCTTGGCGTATACCCACACGACGGTCCCATCCCCGGCGAAACGACCACGCTGACGAGCCCGTTGCGTTTTGGGTTTATTGGCTATGCCAGCGTGTCGCAGCCGCTGACGCAGCAGTACAAGATCGGCCTGGGGATCGAGCTCGCCCGGGTCGGCGTGGACGCGAAAGCCGAACACGTTCGCGTGACGCGACAAGGCGTCGTCAACGAAGTGCGGCGTCTCTACTACGGCATCGCGCAGGCCGAGAGTGGCAGGAGGACGCTCCGGGCCACCGTCGATTTTCTGAGGCAGCTCGATCGCGAAACCAGCCAACAGGTCGTTCAACGCGTGGCGTTGCAGGCCGACCTGCTGAATGTCAAGGCGCAACTCGTCCAAGCGGAATACGAACTGCTCAGGATGGACGATCCCATCCAGACCCAGAAAGAACAGCTCAATCGTCTGATGGGGCGACCGATTGATGCACCGTTGGACATCGACGTGTCGAGCATCGTCGAGAACGACTCTGTGTCTTTGACTGATGCGTACGCCGAGGCCCTGACGTCCCGCCCGGAGATCCGTCTGGCGAAAGTGCAGCAGCGCAAGACGCAACTCGAACGTCGACTCGCGAGTGCCGAACGAATCCCGGACATCAGCCTGTCGTTGTTCGCGTTACGAACCGTCAATTTCAGTAGCGTTCTTCCCAACAGCGTGAGCAGCGTCGGCCTTCAGGCAACCTGGGACGTGTTCGATTGGGGGAGAAAACGCAAGGAAATCCAATCGAAGCAGGACGCTGAAGCGCAGGCGGCTCTGGAACTGACAGACACGGAAGCGCGCGTGATGGCCGACGTCGCCCATCGGTATCGGCGGATCCTCGAAGCGCGCAAGGAGTTGGAGCTCGCGCGGGCATTCCAATCCTCCAATACAGAAGCCTTGCGTGTGGCACGCAATCGATACGTGCAGCGGGAGGCCGTTCTGAGCGACATTGCCAAACTCCAATCGAGTCTTGCGGAAGCCAACCATCGCTATACCCAGGCCCTGATGGATCTCGCGACGGCGCAGGCCGATTTTGAAAAGGCGATGGGCAGAGACCGATGAAGACGCGAGATTTCCGGACGATGCTGGCCTTCGTCGCCATCGCAGCTGTCCAGACTTGCGGATGCGTCGGTCGTGCGACCTCGGACACCGACGCCCGCACTCCCAAGGCTGTCCGGCTCGTCACCGTCGAGGGCTCGGCAGGCGCGGAATCGACAACCTACTCCGCCGTCATTACGCCCAATGTGCAAGTCGATCTCGCGTTCCGTGTGCCGGGATACGTCGTAGACGTCCGCCGAACGAAGGCCGCCGACGGCCGGACCCGTGCTGTGGAGCCCGGCGCTGCTCTGGCAACAGGCGTTGTTCTCGCCCGCGTTCGCGCGATTGATTATCAGGCTGTGGTCGACAAAGCGCAGGGGGCGCGCGACGAATCGATCGCCGGCATCAATGGGGCAGAGGCCGGGCTCGCCGAGGCGCGCGCCGCGCTCACGCAAGCGGAATCTGATTTCGGGCGGATCGCTGTGCTCTGGGAACAGGAGAGCGTGACGAAGTCCGCCTACGACGCAAGCAAGGCGAGGCTGGACACTGGGCGAGCAAAAGTGGACGCGGCAACCGCAGGCGTCGCTGCCGCAAAGCAGCGAACCACCGGGGCGGCAGCCCAACTGCAGGAGGCAAGAATCGCCCTGGGTGACACCGAATTACGCGCACCGTTCGACGCCATTCTTCTCGAACGCCGCGTCGACGTTGGAACGCTCGTCTCGCCAGCGACGCCGGCGTTTACCGTAGCAGACCTGCACCTCGTCAAGGCACGGTTCAGCGTGCCAGATACGGCACTCCGCATGTTTCGGGCCGGACAGCCCCTGCCATTGACCGTGGACGCGTTCGCGAACGAATCGTTGCAGGGGCACGTCCTGTCGGTCGCGCCGGCGGCCGACCCCAAGGCGCGATCGTTCGAGATTACCGTCACCATCGACAATCCAGCCATGAAGCTGCGGTCGGGAATGATCGCATCCATTCGCGTCGCTGACGACGCGGCGACTGGTCATCACGTGCGCATACCGATCGACGCGCTCGTCCACGATCCCGCTCGCGATCAGTACCTCGTGTACACCGTGGAGCAGAAGGACGAAGGCATCACTGCGGTCAAGGCCATTCCTGTACGCCCTGGGCCGCTCATGGGAAATCAAGTGTCGATCCTCGACGGCCTCACTGCAGGCCAACGAATCGTGGCGTCGGGAGCGAACCTGCTTCGCTCCGGCGATGTTGTAAAGGAAATTCAATAGCTATCACCATGCCAGCCACACGCTATGGACGATGATCTCGAGACGACTCGGCCGCAGTACAGCGTCGCTCGCTTTTTCGTCGAGAACCGACACGTCTCGTGGGTTCTGCTGGTCGGCGTGATTGCGTGGGGAATCTGGGCGTACGCGGCGATGCCCAAACGCAAGGATCCGGACATACCTGTTCGGCAGGTCGCTGTGGTGACGCCGTGGCCTGGCCAGAGTGCCGAGCGAGTCGAACAACTCGTCACGCGCAGAATCGAGGAGCGCGTCGCTCAAAACATTCGCGTCTCCGAAATCACGTCGACCAGCCGGCCGGGCCTTTCGGTCGTGTACGCCGAAGTCGATGAAGACGCCCGAATCGACACCGGCAAGGAATTCGACGACATCAAAGTCAAGCTCGATGCGCTGACCGACTTACCCGAAGGCTCCGGACCGATTCAATACATCAAGGAATTTGGCGAGACCTCGGCACTGATGCTCACGGTAGCCAGTCCGCCCGCGAGCGGCCCGCGGCTTCAACTGCTGGCGGCTGAGATGGCTGCCGCCGCCATCCCGGCGCCTTCCACGTTGGACGTGGCGCTGTGCAGTTCGGGCTCACCCGATCCGTCGTTCGTTCGTGAGGCGGCGGCACTGTTGGGCGACGCCATGGTGCGGCGAGGCCTGGTCACGGACGTGCGAACGATTGACGGTGACAGCTTTGTGGTGATCCGACTTTCGACGCGCGACGACGTCGGCGCGTTGGCTCGCTCGGTCCGTCGGGTGTGGGAAGACCTGCCGCAGCGGGCAGACATCCATCCTGATGTGTGGGATCCGATCGTCATCACTCCGGGCGTTTCGCTCGTCGACGTGCTGAGGCGTGACGCCGGTCCCAAATACTCATACCGCGAGCTCGATGATTTCACCGATCGCATCGAAAAGGCGATCAAGATCGCGCCTGAAGCCTCGCGAGTCACCAGGGTCGGCGTGATTGAGGAGCAGATTGAAGCCCGGTACTCTCAAAACCGACTGGCAGCCCTCGGGATTATTCCAGCCGCAGTCAGGGTAGTCCTGCAAAGTCGCAACACCACGGTGCCCGCGGGGACCGTGAATGCCGAAGGACGCGAGCTGGCCCTCGAGCAGACGGGTGAATTTCGGACGCTCGCCGACATTGACAGGGTCGTCTTCACCCAGGCGGCAAACGGCACGCCGGTCTATCTCCGCGACATCGGAAGCGTGCATCGTGGTTACCAGCATCCGGCAAGTCTTCTTTCCTACTACACATGGCGCGATGACGGCGGGCACTGGGTGAGAGGCCGCGCCATCGTGCTATCGACGGAAATGAAGAAAGGTGAACAGATCGATCGCTTCGGAACGGCAGTTCGCTCCCGAGTCGAAGACATCCGCCGCTCACTCCCGGCCGATCTCGTCATCGGCACGACGTCCGACCAGCAGCGGCAGGTGCGCGAGAAGCTGGACCTGTTCAATCGCAGCCTCTGGGAAGCCGTCGTGCTCGTGGTCCTTGTCTCGCTGGTGGGATTCTGGGAATGGCGTTCGGCTCTTCTGATGGCGTTATCGATCCCGATCACGCTGGCGATGACATTCGGGTTGATGCAGCTCGTCGGCCTCGACATTCAACAGATGTCGATTGCGTCGCTCATCATCGCATTGGGGTTGCTGGTGGACGACCCTGTCGTCGCCGGCGATGCAATCAAGCGGGAGCTGGCACAGGGGAAACACCGATCCATTGCGGCGTGGCTCGGACCCGAGAAGCTCTCGAAGGCCATTCTGTACGCCACGATCACCAACATCGCCGCGTATCTGCCGTTCCTGCTGCTGAAGGGCGATGTCGGGAGGTACATCTACAGCCTGCCGATGACGATTGCCTGTTCGCTCGTGGCATCGCGCGTGATGTCGATGACGTTCCTTCCGCTCCTCGCGTACTACATCCTCAAGCCGGCGACGGAGGCTGGCGCCGCCCGACCACGCGACAGCCGGTTCGGCAAGGCGTACGAACGTGCGGTCAGCTTCGCCATCGACCATCGTTGGAAGGTTCTTGCCGCCTCGTCGCTGGCCCTGGCGGCAGGCGCGTTCTTCGCAACCCACCTCCACCGCCAGTTCTTTCCTCGCGACAACTTCTACATCGCCTACGTGGACGTTCGCCTGCCCGAAGACGCGCCGATCGCCCAGACGGAACGTGTCGCGCGCGAAGCCGATCGGATAATTCGCGAGGTTACAGACGAACACGACCGGACGCATCGAGGCGAAGCGTCGCTCGCTTCCATCACGTCGTTTATCGGGGCTGGCGGACCGCGGTTCTGGTTTTCAGTGCGTCCGGAGCCGCGGGCCGCGAATTATGCTCAGCTGCTGCTGCAATTCAGTCGAAGCGAGGACACCAACCGGCTGATTGGCCCGCTTCAGGAAGCACTCTCGTCGCGTGTCGCCGGCGCACGAATCGATGTGCGCACGGTCGAAACCGGCCCGCCAACGATCATCCCGGTGTCGATGCGGATCCTGGGCGACGACGCCCGAGTGCTCCGTGAGGAGGCGGAGAAGCTGCAGGCCATCCTGAAGACGTCGCCCTTTGCGATCAATGTGCGAGACGACTGGGGTAACGACGCCATTCGAACGCGGCTGGAAATCGATCAGGACCGCGCCGGCGTTGCCGGTGTGTCGAGTCACGACATCGCCGTGTCGATGTACTCGGGGGTTGTCGGTGCACCAATTGGGTACTTGCGGGAGGGGCGCAAGAACATCCCGATCATTCAGTTGATGGAGTACGGTCAACGACAAACCGTAACGGACTTGAGCCAGCTGTACGTGTATTCGAGTCAGACGCCGGTCAAGTTCACGCTCGGCCAGATCTCACGGCTCACCTACAGGCCGGAAATCGGAGTCATTCATCGAGTCAACCAGTATCGGGCGGTCAACGTGGCGGCCTTGCCCGCGCCGGGTCGCCTGGCCGAAGAGGTGACTGCGCCGTTGATGCCCCGGATCCGGGACTTCGAACGACAGCTGCCCGCGGGCTATCGATTCGAAATCGTCGGCGAGTTGAAGGAACAACTCAAAGGGCAAAGACGGTCGGTGACGGTGCTGATCGCCTCAGTGATCGCGATCTATCTGGCCCTCGTTTTTCAATTCAAGAATGCCTTCAAGCCGTTCATCGTGTTTGCGGGTATTCCCTTCGGAGCCGTCGGCGCATTCGCCAGTCTGTGGCTGACCGGGTTGCCGATGGGGTTTCTCGCGATCCTTGGCATCACGAGCCTCATCGGCGTCATCGTGAGCCACGTGATCGTGTTGTTCGACTTCATCGAGGAGCAGCACGAGCTCGGCGCGCCGCTGCGGGACGCCTTGATCGATGCAGGGATCCGGCGCATCCGGCCAGTATTGATTACGGTGGGCGCCACGGTGCTGGCGCTGTTTCCCCTGGCGCTCCACGGCGGCCCGCTGTGGGAGGCTCTTTGCTATGCGCAGATCGGAGGCCTCACCCTGGCGACCGCGGTCACGCTGTTTATTGTTCCGGTCTTTTACTCCGTGTTCGTCCTCGATCTCAAGGTCGTCGCATGGGATCCACCGTCAGAACGAAACGTCGCGACGAGCGTGCTTGGCGCATGAACGAAATTCCTGCTGGCCCTTCCCTGTGACACACGGAGCCCGATCATGACGACAACCCTCGATTGGCGTCGCAACCGGGACATGTGGGTTCGCGTTCTCGAGAAACAGACCGGCGAAGGCGTAGCCGCCTGGAATTCGAGAATCCGCAAACACCGATTCGGCGACGAGAAGCAACTGAGAACCTGGCTTTCAGAGCGGAACGTCACCGGCTACGCGCAGCAGTTGCTCGTCATGGAGCGCTTTGGCTATCCGGATTTCGTCCTTGCGACGGCCGAGGAGCTGATCGAGAAGCAGTATGCGGACGCACCTCAGCTCCGCGCCCTCTACGACGCGATCGTCAAGGCTGCAACAGGTGGTGGTGACGTCGTCGTTCAAGCACGCAAGACGTTCGTGTCGCTGGTCTCACCACGTCGCACGTTCGCGCGAATCCAGCGAGCAGGTAAAACACGAGTGAATCTTGGGCTTCGTCTCGACGGACAGCAGCCTGTCGGGCGCCTGGTGCGATCGAATCTTCACGAGACGATGCGACTGCAGATTCCTCTTACGACCGAGGCAGAGGTGGACGCTGAAGTGCGGCGGTGGCTGAAGCGCGCCTATGTTGAGAATTCTTGACGACAAGGGCTCGGCGGCAAGGACAGCAAGAACGAGGAGAAGAAGATGGACGACAAGGAAAGAGATAGCGAGCACCCGAACGGGCGTCTTCCAATGAACACACCCCCGGTTGTGTCGGCGCAGGAGTGGGAGGCTGCGCGCCAGCAGCTCCTGGTGAAGGAGAAGGCCTTGACCCGCGCCCGTGACGCGCTGGCCGCCGAGCGTCGGCGGATGCCGTGGCTGGCCGTGGAGAAGAAGTACGAATTCGACGGGCCCAAGGGCCGGGCGAGTCTGCTCGACCTGTTCGACGGCCGCCGTCAGCTCATCGTCTACCGCGCCTTCTTCGAGCCGGGCGTGTTCGGCTGGCCCGAACATGCGTGCCGCGGCTGCTCCTTCGTGGCCGACCAGGTCGCCCATGTCGCCCATCTGAACGCTCGAGATACCACGCTTGCGTTCGCCTCGCGCGCGCCGCAGATGGACATCGAGCGCCTGAAGGCACGAATGGGCTGGAAGATCCCGTGGTACACGATCAGGGACAGCTTCGACACCGACTTTGGCGTGGACGAGTGGCACGGCACGAACGCGTTCATCCGCGGCGGCAACGACGTGTTCCGCACCTACTTCATCAACAGCCGCGGTGACGAGCAAATGGGGAGCACCTGGAACTACCTCGACATCACCGCCTTCGGGCGGCAGGAGGACTGGGAGGACTCGCCGGAGGGCTACCCGCAGACCCCGCCGTACAAGTGGTGGAATTGGCACGACAACTACGACGCCGAGGCCTCGCCTGACCGGAAGTGGGTCGAGGTGTCCGACGCTGGAGAAGCCGCCTTCCGAAAGCGCGCCGCAGAGGCGAAAGCATGACCGAGGCCCATCCCGCCCGCTCGAAGGACAGCAACGCCACGTGATCGCTAACGGCTCACGACGCATGGCTTCCGATCGACGCTCCCAACGAGCGTTTCTTGGCGTGTCTGCGCTGCTGTTTGCTGTGAGTGCGGCGGTAACGATCGTCTAGTGCACATCCATGTCGGCGATGGGCGGGATGCCGATGCCTGGGGGCTGGACGATGTCGATGACGTGGATGCGGATGCCCGGACAGACGTGGCCCAGTGCTGCAGCGTCGTTCCTCGGCATGTGGATCGTGATGATGGTGCCGATGATGCTGCCGTCGCTGGTCCCCATGCTGCGTCGCTATCGGGAGGCCGTCAGCTGGACAGGCGAGACGCGCCTGGGCCGGCTAACGGCGATCGTGGGCGCGGGTTACTTCTTCGTCTGGACCGTGTTCGGAATAGCCGTTTTTCCAGTGGGCGTCACGCTGGCGGCGGTCGAGATGCAGCAGCCGGCGCTGGCGCGCACCGTTCCGCTCGCGGTCGGCGTGGTCGTCCTCATCGCCGGCGCGCTTCAGTTCAGCGCCTGGAAGGCGCATCACCTTGCCCGCTGCCTGGAGACACCTGGGCGCGGACGTACGTTGCCAGCCGACGCCTCCACGGCCTGGCGGTACGGCCTGCGTCTCGGCCTCCAGTGCAGCTACTGCTGCGCCGGTCTGATGGCGATCCTCCTGGTCATCGGGGTCATGGACCTTCGCGCAACGACGGTCGTGGCGGCGCCATCACGATCGAACGTCTCGCTCCAGCCGGTGAGCGCGCCGCGCGAGTCATCGGGGCCGTCGTCGTCGGGGCAGCGTTGTTGCTGATCGCCCGAGCAGCCGGGCTCGGATGACGGATCCGCATCGTAGAAATACGAACTCGCCGCGTGCGTCGTCTGGTTTCTCCCAAGCGAGTGCCGGCGCCCCAACGCTTAATCGATACGAAGGCTCTGCTCTATCGCACAGCACTGATCCAGATAACACGTCGAGCGCGACCAATCGCTGTGACGACCGACCGTGACGCCAGTCAGTCATTCATTCATTCACGCGGCTAATCGCCACATGATCAATGTAATGGTCGTACGCCGCCCACGTATTTTGCGAGATCCAAGGGATCAAGCCCCTCGCCCCTTTGCAGGCCCGGCTAACGACCGAGCTTGAAGCCGATCACGCCCCCAACAACGGCACCGATTGACGCCCCGATGAGAAAGCCGGCGAGGCCGGGATCGTCACAATGACAGCGGTCACCTTCGATCTTGACGCCGAGGTAGCCCCCGGCGAGTAGGCCGGCGCCGGCGCCAATCCTTTCGAAGATGTGCTGTCGTCGAGTTCCGCGAGGGCGTGGGCGAGGTTGAACCTGACGGGACGCCTGCAGCGGGAAAGGCGTCTCCCCGATCGGGGCAATCGATTGCTGCAGCGGACGAGTGGATGTGAGCGCGGTGGAGTCTGCCAACGCTGGGCCGGTTCCGGCGGCGAACGTGAGAATCAACGTGGCCGTCACGACTTGACGAATCATGATGCGCCTCCTTCTTCCAATGTGCAGAAGGTGGCGTGGTGAGCTCACACGTTCGTCTGAAAGGTCGAACAGCGCCCACGTCGCCAGTCACAGCATGGGGTTGCTGTTTGCCCTGAGTTACGTTTACCTCACGCTCCATGTCGCGTGATCGTGAGAGTCTCGCAGCTGAAGCGAGTCGTAAGATCGCTGTAGTCACCCTCATCGCGTCTAGTCAGCTTGGTGATTTCCGCTGTGCGCGGTGCGACGCACCTGCTGTCCCCTAACACGCAGTTGAGAGGTCCACGCGGGTCCAACGACTGAGAGGCGATCTCGTCAAGCGATTGAGACAGAAGAGATTGCGATGATGAAGGTGGACCGGCTGGCGTGGCCGCGGCTTTGCCTCCTTGCGGTCGCGAACTCAGTTCGCATTGAGTGAAGCGTGCGATGATCTCGCCCGCAGTCCCGACCGAGGAGACCTGAGAAATGGAAACCTTGGCGTTCTATGTAGTCATGGGCGTGACGTATCTGTTTTCGCTCGTCGTCCGCCGGAGGCTCAACCTCACCTACTCTAAGTACTCGCGCGTGCCGAACCACGCCGGTTTCAACGGCGGGCAAGTCGCGCGTGGCATTCTGGATTCCAACGGACTCCGCGACGTCCAACTCGAGCTGGCACGGGGAAACCTCACCGATCACTACGATCCGCGCACGCGGGTGATTCGCCTCTCCCTCGAAAACGCGCGAGACGCGAGCGTGGCCGCGATGGCCGTCTCGGCTCACGAAGAGGCGCACGCGCTCCAAGACGCCGACGACTACGCGCCGCTCGAGCTCCGTACGTCGATCCTCCCACTCGTTCAAGCAGGGGCACGACTTGGGATTCCGGTTGCAATTTTTGGCTCACTTCTCGATAGCCGGCCGATGTTTCTTCTGGGAACGCTCGCCTACCTCGGTTCAATCGTTTTTCAGTTCATCACCCTTCCTGTCGAGTTCGACGCCAGCCGGCGAGCGCTGGTCCAGTTGAAAAAGCTCGGAATCACGCGCGATGAGCAAGAGGAGCGAGAGGCAAGGGAGACGCTCCGGGCGGCGGCGATGACCTATGTGGCCGGCGCAGCCTCCGCCGCCGGTTTCGTCCTCCTCATCGGTCTCGATTTCCTTCGCGCCGTAGGTAGAGCACCGCGAGCCCGCGGCCTCTGACTGGGGGCGATTGCTCCCACGCACCGGGTAACAACGCGGTCCGACTCGGGCCGAATGGTCTGGGTCCACTCCACTCCGTCCGGGCCGAGTGAGGCCTGTGGGGACGTGCACTATAGGTTTTGCAGAGGGTCTCCACAACCGTGCCGACCTCAGAGGAGTGATCATCGATGATGCGCCGACGCTCTCCCCTGAAGCTCTGCTCGAATCCCACCTCGACCTTCAGATAACGCACGAACAGGAGCACCCAGGCGAACGTCGACTGCGGGCTTCGATTCTGAAGCGGCAGGAACGCCGTGACAGTCACCGCGTACGCGACGATGAGCGTCACGACTACCACGAGAGTCCGGAGACTTACACCGGCGATGAGTGCAGCGTCCATGTGCGTGGGAGTCGAGGTCCGTCGGCGTTCATCGAGCTCCAACGCGAGCCGGGTCGCGACCTGGCGGGCGCGGGATGGCCAATGCCCGTTCAACAGCACTACAGCCTTCCAGCAGCAGCCACCCGATCCGGGGGCAACGCACCCTCGTTCATCGCTTCGGACGCCACGTCAGGACGGCTGAGCATCTCGAAGAGGCTGCCAGTGATCACGAGGATGATCGGGCCGATGATGAGACCGACTAATCCAAAGGCGGCCGCGCCGCCCAGCAAGCCGAAGAAAATCACCATCCCGCTCACCGATGTCTTGCCGCTCATCAGCGCAGGACGAAGAACGTTGTCGATTCCGCTGATGCCGACCGCACCGACGAGCAGCATGATCACGCCGCGCCCAATCTCGTCCGATAGCAGCAATCCGAGTCCGGCTGGCACCCACACGATGGTGGCGCCCACGACCGGAAGGAGCGAGCAGAAGGCGATCGCCACGCCCCAGAAAAGCGGGTCACCCAGGCCCAGCAGCCAGAACGTCAGGCCGCCGATGCTGCCCTGCGCGGCCGCGACAGCCGCGCCGGCGCCGACGCTGGCAATCACGAGATCCCGTGTCTCGTTCATCAGGCGATCCGAGTCCTTTTCCGGAAGGGGCAGCAGGTCGCGCAGCTTGTGCGTCATGGTTTCGCCGTCGCGCAGCATGAAGAACAGCGCGAACAGCATCGCAGCGAGCGTTCCCAGCGTCGCCAGAACGTTGCCGACGATGTCGCCCGCATGCGACGTCAGGGCCGCGATCACTCGCCGCGCGCCCTCCGTGATGAGCTTGATGGGATCCTCGGGCAACGCCACCGGGCTCTTGCTCCTGATGACATCCCAGATGCGCTCGATCTGACGCGGCGCGCTGACCGACGTCTGTTGCAGATAGCTGGTGGCCTGCGGCGCTTCACGCACCGCCGCCGTCACGAGCATCACGACCGGCGCGACGATCGCGAACCCGGCTACCAGCGTCGTCACCAGTGCCGCACGGTTCGGCCCCATCTTCGCGGTCAATGCCACATACATGCGACGAAAGACGATCGCGAACATCGTCGCCCAGACCAGCGCGATGACGAAGGGACCGAGAACCTGATAGGTGAGGTATGCCGCGAGTAGCAGGAGGGCGTAGAACCCCGGCCGCCGGAAAGACTTCCTGCTCGTGTCAGTCATGGCGTTCCCATGCTCGAAAGATCGCACCAGAATCTGGTCAGCGCTGCTCCATCTTGGCTTTCGTCGAGGTGAGCGCAGCCTGCATGCCCTTCTCCGCGCCTCCCCGGGCCTTGCCTCTGACCAGCGAGCCTGTGAACCCGCTCAACCCGTCGGATCGGCTGCGGTTCACGTTCGCAAACCAGAAGCCCGGGCCACGCGCGGGATCCGGGATCAAGACCCGCAATTCGATCGCCGTCCAGAAGTAGTGGCTCGAATACAACATCTTCGAGACGATATCCACGTGGGTGGGCTGCTCGGCGATCGTGAAATGGTTGAGGCGAATCGTCGGCTTCAACCCGAACTTGGCGTCCTGCCAGTACAGGAACGACTCCGAATTCGGCAGCGTGACCTTCGGATACTCGAGCAGGTACCGCTTCAGGTCAGGAAGATATTCTGTCAGTGAGGGCATGCGGTCGACCATCGACGCGAACTCTTTGGCCACGAAGGTCGGGCGTTTCGAGTCGCGATACTCCGCCAGCTTTGCATTACCGCCCTCCAGATACCCATTGACGTACTCGAGCGCCAGTTTTCTGATCGACCGCTCGACATCGGCCTTGCTCGTCGGCTTCGACCAGTCGGTCTCCTTCTGGATGCGCGTCAGCGCGTCCTCGCTCAGCTTCACCTCGCAATCTCCGACCTTGCAGGTCTTGAGATCCTTGACGTCGTCGTCCGGAAGGGTCAGCTTGTCGAAGTCTTCGAGGCGCGGCGGGCTGCTGATTTTCTTGGTCACCAGGAAGTTTGCGCCCTTCTCGAACTGCTCGATGTCTTTCACCGCGGCGACATAACGGGAGATGGGCGCGTTAATCCAGACCGCACCGAAGATGGAGACCTCGCTGTGGGGATCCGCCTCGAGCAGCTGTGTCACAGGTTCGCCCGCGAGCAACTGCTTCTGCTGCTCGGGCGTCAGCTTGGCGTAGGTCTTGATGTACGAATCGAGGGGCGCCGGAAGGGCTGACGGTCCCTGCCCGCGAAGTCGCGTGCCGTTTGTCGCCACGACCACGACGGCTGCAACCGCTGCTGCCGAAAACGCACGCAGCAGACGATTGGCCTGCGTCCGAGCCGCACGTCGTCCTTCTCGGTTTCGGCCGCATCCAACGGGGGAGTGAGTCTTTGAGAATCGCATCACGTCGCTCCTCTTGACGTTGAGTCGGACCAATCACGCTCGACGTCCTGCACCCAGCAGTCCTCGGGCCGACGACCAGGGCCGAACTGTTGGGTGTCAGCGACCGTTTCATGCTGTCGACCTTGTGGCGCGGAATGCCGACGGCGTCGCCGGTAGATAACCGGCCACGCCGCCGGCGCGCGCGGCGATGGCGGCGGCAACCGGACCCCCCAGAAGTCCGATGACGCCGGCCACGGCCGCGCCAACCTTCGCTAGATTGCCTCTGCATCCTTCACGAGTTGCCACGCCTTGCCCAGCTTGTCGAGCCGCGCTTCGGAATCCGCCCGGGTCTCCTCGGCGCGTCTCTCCAGCCGTGTCTTCGCATCACCCCTTGCCTTCGCCGCTTGATCCTTGAGCAATTGGATCTTGGCATCGGTCTGGCGCTTGATGGCGGCAACTTTCTGTTTGGCCGCGTCGCCTTGCGCCTGAAGCCGGCTCTGTGCTGCATCGAGTTTCTCTCGCAGCTTCGTTTTGGCCTCGCCGACTGCCTGGTCGTGCTCGGCCTTCAGTTTGGCGAACTCCGCTTTATCGGCTGCGCTCTGCCGCTCGATTTGTGCATCGACGAACTCTCCGCGCGCGCGCCGGAACACGATCCCGCCGAGGGCCTCCATGCGGGCATCCACGGGTGTAACCCACTCCTCGTCGATCTCGGCGACGACAGCCGTCTTGCCCGGCAAGAGGCGCTGCGTCACTTCGTTCAGAAAATCGTCGCTGATACCAGCCTGCACGACGTCGAACAACGAACCCGTCATGCCGCCGTACGCGGCGCCGAGAGCCGCACCTGCCGGCCCGCCGAGCAGCCCGACCAGCCCGCCGGTGGCCATCCCTAGCGCAGTTCCGAGCGGACCTTGATCAGCCGCCTGCTTGACGGTGACCTTGCCGGCCGCGTCTTTGGCAATCACCGCGGCGGCGTAGAGCGTGATGCTGCCTTCGTTGTGAAGTTCCCGGAGTGCCTTGTTGCCCTCGTAGGCTCTGGTCTCGTCTTTGAACACGACTACGAGCATCTTGTCCATACCGTGTCTCCTTGAATCAGGCGCGCCGGCACGTCATCGCGCGCTCTTGTTTTGCGCCCGACGAGCGGTGCCGAGCGCACGAGCCTGCGCTTTGTGAACGACCACTGACCACACTGAAGCGCGCGCGGCCCCGAGTCAGGCTCGAGACAGTCGCTCGGCTGCTCGGTTCGGCAGCGAACGAAGCCGGAACGAGGGCATCCGCAGCGCAAAGGGCGCGCCAGCGTAGAGCTGACCCGGAGGTGCCCCCAAATCCACGTGTTCGCCGCGGTTTTGGTGGTGAAGTTGTGGCGGGCGCCTCTGTCGGGTGCGTGTGGCGAGACAGGGGCCGTCCGCCAGCACGACTTTTTCGGGTCAAGATAAGTCCCGCGGAGCTGGATGTGGTTGGTCCGATCGTTGGCCCGGTTCCCAGGCTCATGAACCGTTGAGCCATCAGTGCGATCCCAGCAACCAGCCACATGAACAGCAGACGAACTTCGCCAGCCGTAGGCGAACGGCGAGCCTAAACGCCGCACAAGCACCCGTTCTCGATGGTAGTTGATTGAAGAATCAGAACGGAGCCCCGAAAGAGTGATCGGTGCACTCTTTCGAGTCACGACGCGGCAATAATCCCGCACTTCGCCCCGATCATCACGGCGTGTGGGCCCGTCTCGCTCCCCCGATTGCGTGGCTTGTGCTGGCTCGAACGAGTCCCGAGCCAACACCATTCAGTCCATTGGGACTCCATCTGGGCTATCCCGCAAGCAAACCTTCGTCAATCAGCGCGAGCCTACGTACGTTACGGCGACAAAGACGTCAAGGGGACTATTGCAGGTGGCAGATGCCAGCGACTTGGCAAGTGCTGGCCGGCTGGCAGCAAGGTCTGACCCAGGTTTTCAGCGCGCCGCCCGCACGCCTTCCCCCGACTCTTTTGCCAGCGCTGGTGATGAATCCCGGGGCGGGTGCGCGATGCCGGCCGCCGCATAGATTTCGGATTCGTCGAGGCTCTCGCGGACGAGAAGCTGGGTAACGATCGCATCGAGCTTGGAGCGGTTCTCCCGGAGCAGTCGCCGCGCTTCGGCGTAACACTCCTCGACGATGCGGCGAACCTCGTCGTCCACGGAGTTGAGGAGGCTGTCCGAGATTCCCGCCGTGTGAGGATCGCCCTCCGCTGGCAGCACCGAGAGCGTGCCGATGCGCTCGGACATCCCCCATCGGCCGACCATCGATCGGGCGATGCTCGTGACCATCTCGAGGTCACTTTCCGCGCCGGTCGTGACGATGCTGAAGACCTCCTGCTCTGCAGCCATGCCGCCCAGCGCACCAATGATGCGGCCGCGAAGGTAGTCGGCGTCGTAGCCGTAGCGATCGGAGTCCGGTGTCGACAACGTCACGCCCAGCGCCCGGCCGCGTGGGATGATCGAGACCTTGCGCACCGGGTCGGCGCCGGGCTGGAGCATGCCGAGCAGCGCGTGTCCTGCTTCGTGGTAGGCCGTGCGGCGCCGCTGCGCTTCAGGAATCACCACGTTCCGGGCGGTGCCGAGCTGGACTTTTTCGAGCGCGTCGGTCAGATCGTGCTGATCCACGAGATCCTGTCCGCGGCGGGCGGCGAGGAGCGCCGCCTCGTTGACCAGGTTCGCCAGATCGGCGCCGGTCATGCCGGGCGTCGATGCGGCCAGCTGCTCGAGATCGACGTCCGTCGCGAGTGGAACCGTCCGCGTGTGCACCTTCAGGATCTCCACGCGTCCTCTGTGATCGGGTGGGTGGACCATGATCTGACGGTCGAATCGTCCCGGTCGCAAGAGCGCCGGGTCGAGAACGTCTGGCCGGTTGGTCGCGGCCAGGACCACTACGCCCTCGTGTCCGGAAAAGCCATCCATCTCGGTGAGAATCTGATTCAGGGTCTGTTCGCGCTCGTCGTGTCCTCCGAACGCCCGGGCCCCGCCGCGGGCGCGGCCAATCGTTTCGATTTCGTCGATGAAGATGATCGCCGGCGCAACCTTTCGAGCTTCTGCGAAAAGCTCACGCACGCGACTCGCCCCGACCCCCACGATCATCTCGATGAACTCCGACGCGCTCGCGCTGAAAAAGGGAACTTTTGCTTCGCCTGCAGTAGCGCGCGCGAGCAAGGTCTTGCCTGTTCCGGGGGCTCCCGCCAGCAGCACACCTTTGGGAGCCCGGGCTCCCAGACGGCGATACTTTTCAGGATTTTTGAGAAAGTCGACGACTTCGTTGATCTCCGCCTCCACCTCGTCGATGCCGGCGACATCGTCGAACGTCACGCGGACCGTCTCTGGATCGACCCGCTTCTGCCTGCCACCCAACAAGCCGCCCAGCGCTCCCTGCTGACGCCTGAACATCCAGACGTAGAAGCCGACGAGCAGGAGAATGGGAGCCGCTGAAATGAGCAGGTTGGTCAGGAAGCCACGCTGCTGGACCAGCGACGTCGCACGCACGGTGGCCTGTTGTGTCGTCAACTCCGACAGCAGATCGTCATTGGCGAATGTCGGTCGCTCGGTCCTGAACTGCTGATAAGTGTGATTCTGCTGGCCGGGAAGCGGGGCGGCCTTCTTCAGTTGGCCTTCGATGGAATCGCCGCGGGCAAAGAGCTCGGCGATGTTCTTGTTAGCGACCTGACTCTTGAACTCCGAGTACGGCACGGTCTGCGGTCCCGACATGTAATCCTGGACCGTCAACACGCCAAACCACAGGAGGTATGCGACGAGCCATGGCGCGGCTCGGATCCAACGCCTCTCTTTGGACGGCTGTTTTTTCGGCAGGCCCTCGGTGCGCCACGGTCGTGGCGGCGGCTCCTGGCGAGACGAGTCGGATGGCGGACGGTCCGCCGCCGAGCTGGGAGGCGTCTGCCCCTGCAGCGTCGTGTCTGCCTCTCTCTTCCACGGCAAATTCATGCCCGACGCCTCCGTTTTGTTGGATCATGCGGCCATTGAAGGCAGCGCGCAAGGGACTCCGCCGCGGCGGAGTCCCTCCGTCAAGGGTACTGCGGCTACGCTTCTCTGGATCGTCGACATCTACGGTTTCCTGCTCGCCGGTTCGATGATCACGATGGGCGCGCTCGGCGACCGGATTGGCCGGCGTCGGCTGCTGCTCATTGGCGCAACCGCATTCGGCCTGGCTTCCGTGCTCGCCGCGTTTTCGACGAGTGCCGAGATGCTGATCGCCACGCGCGCGCTCCTCGGCGTCGCTGGAGCCACGTTGGCGCCCTCGACCCTCTCGCTTATCCGCAACATGTTTCTCGATCCGACCGAGCGCACGACCGCGATCGGAATCTGGGTGAGCAGCTACTCGATCGGCGCCGCGATCGACTCACTGCTCGGCGGGGTGCTGGAGCGCTTCTGGTGGGGCTCGGTGTTCCTGGAGGGGGTGCCGGTGATGGCGCTGCCAGGAATTGAGAAATGAGTGCAGCTCACTTACGGCGGGTGAACGACATGATCCAGTTTGTCTCCCACGTCTTGCCGCCATCGTCTGACAACGCCTGTTCCCAGCGCGCTGAATCGGCCGTCAGCTGCGTCCAGAGGAAGCGGCACCGAACGACCTTGCCGTCGACGGTTTCCTCACCGTAGAACTCACCGACCCCGCCGATGAACCGTCCCACCATCGGGGGCAATAGCGTCCGCGCACGCGCCGTGTCGGCCCAATGAATCGACCATTCCCCTGTCGCCGGATCGAACAATCGCAGCGTCATGCCTTCGAACGGGGCACCATCTCGAACCGCAAAGTACCGATCCACGTGGCCGAAGCCGTCGAGAAGGAGCGCCACCTCAGACCGTGCATCGAACTCGACCCATTCGGTTGAGTGTTGCAGGCGGCCCTTCAGATATCGATTGCGGATATTCCAGGATCCAAAGAGGAAATCGAAATCGTGTTTCGTTGCGCGGGCGGCGTTTGGGCCGTCGCCGAGCCTTGATCGTGACGTTGGGTCCAATTCGAGCAAGGTCGCGTGTTGATGATCGAGAGCGATGAGGGTCGCCAGCCGATCGACAGAAGACCGTGACAGCTGGTCGCTCGCGATGGTTCCGAACCACACGAGCACGTGCTCACCCTCTCGGACGGGCAGCTTCGTGAACGTGTTGGGCGACGGTTCGGTGATGAACACCCCCTCGAGCGTGATGCCTTGGATCTTAAGCAGGGGAGCGACCTGCCGCTCGAATTGCGCCACGGTTTGCGCGTCCACGGGCTGAGGCATCTGATACACGCCGGCGAGTACGGTCACGAGGCCGCTACCCTGCGTGCGTGAAGCGCGGGATAGGTCGTCGAGTCGAAAAGCGAGCTCTGGCCGAGCGGGTCTCAATAACAGCACGTCGCTGGTGTCCAGCATCGTGGCGTTCGCAGCGTTTCGATGCGCCGCCCACACTGGCCCGCCATAGAAGGTTTCGAGGGCCTTGTGGCGCGTCTCCATGTTCGTGAAGCCGCGCAGCCACACGAAACGATCCTCGCGACGCCGGTCCCGAAATTGACCGACCAGCGTCATGCCGGCTGCCTCCTGCGACTCGATGAAATGGTGCTCGAACAGGTCAATCAGCGTGTCGCGTTGGCCGGGCTTGAGCGTGTACTGCCGCAATTCGACGACCGGGCAGCAATCCGCGTATGCGGCGGTCGCACTCATCGGGATTCCCATAGCACAGGCGAGTGGAAGCCAACTGCAGCGCATGACGTCGACAGTAGGTCAGTGACGGCATGACGTCATCGACCAGTTCTGGAAATTGACCTAGGCCAGTTGGACCACGGAAATCGTGGGGATCGGCTATTCTTGCTGGGCCAGTTCGCCAACGTGAAAGGGTTGTGCATGGCGCGATGGGAGCTCGTGTTCGAGATCGATCGAACTGGTGGAACCTCGTATGTGCGTCAGATTGCGAAGGCGCTGAGCGAGGAGATTCAGAGGGGACGGCTTCGCCCTGGCAACCGTCTCCCGGGCACGAGAACGCTCGCGCGGACGCTGCACGTTCACCGTCAAACTGTGGTCGCCGCGGTCGAGGAGCTGATCGCGGAAGGCTGGCTGGTCAGCAGGCAAGCGTCGGGAACGTTCGTGGCTGCGGGGTTGCCGGAGCCGTCGTCGCGGCGATCGTCCTTCCCCGTGCGAGCCCGTTCCCGCGCCGCCTCTGAATTCGCGATTGCACTGCCTGCGGCGCCGGTGCCCGAGCTGCCGCGCGTTGTTCCATCGGGAACGATCCTGATGTCGGGGACACGACCGGATTTACGGCTGCTGTCCGTGGACCTCATCGCACGAGCGTATCGTCGGGCGCTGCGGACGGGCGGTCCATCACTCTTGTCGTACAGCGATCCGGCGGGTGTCTCTCGCCTTCGCCACGCGCTGGCAACGATGCTATCGGCGACGCGCGGGCTGGCAGTAGAGCCGAATTCGATCATCGTGACTCGTGGAAGCCAGATGGCGTTGGCGCTCACCGCTCGCGCGATGCTTCGCCCTGGTGATGCGGTTGCCGTCGAGAATCCTGGTTACCGGCCCGCGTGGGAAGCGTTTCGCGGGGCCGGTGCCGAAGTCATCCCCGTTCGGGTCGACGAGCATGGCATTGATGTCGCAGCCCTCGAGCGCCTGCTCACACGGCAATCCATCACCGCCGTCTATGTCACGCCGCACCATCAGTACCCGACCACCGTGACCCTCACGGGTCCGCGCCGGGCGATGCTTCTCCAGCTTGCGGTCCGGGAACGCGTCGCCGTGATTGAAGACGACTACGATCACGAGTTCCATTATCGCGGGAGACCGGTCCTGCCGATGGCGAGCGTCGACGCCGAGGGCGTGGTCATCTACATAGGGACCTTGTCGAAGGTGCTTGCTCCGGGCCTCCGCCTCGGTTTCGTCGCCGCGCCGCCCAACCTGATCGCGCGGCTCATCGCCCACCGATCGTTCATCGATCTCCACGGCGATCCCGTGCTCGAATCGGCAATCGCGGAGCTATTGGACGAGGGCCTGATTCAGCGACATGTCCGCAAGATGCGTCGCGTCTATCAGCGACGGCTGGAGATCCTCGCGTCGGCCCTTCGGCAGCTTGGCGACTTTGTCAGATATCGTGTCCCGTCGGGCGGGACGGCGATCTGGGTGAAGACGAAAGACTCGCAAACAATGATGCGGTGGTCAGAGGCATCGCGTGCGAATCGCGTCGCATTCGATCCTCCGAGCGACTACAACGTCAGCCCCATTCAAGCCACTGGCGCACGACTGGGCTTCGCGTCACTGACCGAGGACGAGCTCCGCCAGGCGGTGAACCGGCTTGCCTCAGCAGCCACCGTGACACAAGGATTGCGGGCGCGAAAGAGAACGCGGTAGCCGCGGAGTGAAGCTTAAGGTTTCATCGCATCGCGAGAACGGGAAACCGCTAGCTCGCACGAAGGGCCACGCGTAGCGCTCGTCTCGCACGGTGCAGCCGGCTCTTGACGGTGCCAATCACGATGTGGTGACCTTCCGCCAATTTCGCCGTGGAAGGATAGCGCACGATCCCAACAAGAACCGCGCGATGCACCGCAGACAGCTTCGCGAGCGTCGACATCAGTTGCCGTCCGAGTTCAGCGGCGATCGCCTCGCACTCCGGGTCGCGCCGCTGAGAGACACGCAAACCTGGATCGCGAAGAAGGACATCGGTGGACGGCGCTCCGCGATTCTGGCGCAACCGTGAGACGGCGGTGTTACGGGCGATCCTGTGGATCCATGTCGTCACCTTTGCTTCGCCTCGGAAGCGCACTGCGTGTTTCCAGACAACCACGAACACATCCTGGACGACCTCTTCGGCATCGGCAGGGCACGATACGATCCGTCGCACGACCGACGAAACACCCCGTCGGTGCCGCCGCATCAGCTCTCCAAGGGCTTTCTCCTCTCCTGCAGCAACGGCCGCAAGGAGAGACTCGTCGGGTTCGGCGGCGCTTGACACAATCCCCTGACCAGGAGGCTCGTAACCTGAAGCGACGTTCATAACCAAGGCTACAGTGACTCCCACTCTGGCTTCGTGAGAATCGCGTGTAATTTCCGTGAAATCCCGCTCGGCGGCGCTCCATGCGCCTTCGAGGTCAACTATTGGTCAAAGCGCGCGCGGTTTCTCATTGAGTCTTGTCCAGCGAGAAGCTCCGCCGCACTCCCTGTTCGAACAGTCTTGCGGGAAGAAATCGACGCAAACGGGAGACGGACTTCGCTTGTTGCCCAATCAGGTAGCGTAGCCGCGGAGAGCTGCTGGGAATGATCTCGAGCAATGTGTTGGCCACCACGTCCGGGCCAGGCCCCTTGTCTTCCGAAGCACGAATGCCATTGAGAGCGCGCTGACGCCACCGGTCGTAATCTGTCAGCCGACGTGCTGCGACTTGCCGGTGGTTCATCATGGGCGTTCTGAGAAAGCCGGCCTCGGTCAGTGACACGTGGATATTGAAAGGCTTGATTTCCTGCCGTAAGGCTTCCGTGTACCCTTCCAGCGCAAACTTGCTGGCGGAATAGATGCCAAGGAACGGAACCGCCGTCAGACCGGTGAGCGAGCTGACGTTGATGATGTGCCCACGCTTTTGCTGACGCATGAGTGGCAGCACCGCGTTGACCATCCTAACGACCCCGAAGAAATTGGTTTCGAACTGAGCGGTGGCTTCCTCGGATGACAGTTCTTCCAATGCACCGGCCAGCTCGTAACCGGCGTTGTTGACGAGGACGTCAAGACGACCGCTCCGATTCACGACAGCTTCGACACACGCGTGTACGGAGTCATCGGCGCGTACATCCAGACACAGCATCTCGACACCGGAGAGACGGTCGGCGCTTGAGGGATTCCGGCTTGTGCCAAAGACCGTGAAGCCGCGTTGAGAAAGCAGTCGGGCGGTCGATTGCCCGACGCCAGACGAGGCACCAGTGATGAGCACCACACGCGGATCAGCCATGGCCGTTGATCGCGCTACTTCTGCCGCGACGCCATGTACGCCTCCGGTCCCAGCTCTACGGCCTTCGGGTCCATCCACAACACCTCCCAGTGATGGCCGTCGAGGTCGTAGAAGCTCCTGCCATACATGAAGCCGTGATCCTGCGCAGGCATCGCGTCGCGACCGCCGGCGTTTATCGCCTTCGTCATCAGCTCATCGACCTCATTACGATTGTCGCAAGACAAGGCAATGAGTGCCTCGGTTTGCCGCGAGGTGTCGCACACTTCGTGCTTGGTGAATGTCTTAAAAAACGGCTCGGCGAGCAGCATGACGTAGCCGTCGTCGTTGACGACCATACAGGCGGCCTTGTCGTCCGTGAACTTCGGGTTGTAGGCGAAGCCGAGCGCCGAGAAGAAGTCTTTGGCGCGCGTCAGGTCTCGAACGGCGAGGTTGATGAAAATCTTGCGACCAGTGTTATTGGACATGTTGCCCTCCATCGATCCGGATACGTGTGATTGGTTCGTCATAGTTGATCGACACTCGGCCACCGCTTCGCTCGCGCTAGCCGTGGGCTCAAACGGCTCGCGGTCAGGTTCTTCTTTGCGCCAGCCAGCCGGAGAAGAGCATTTCTGACTAACTCACTGCGTAGGAAACAACTACGATCCCGTTCTGACTCGTCTGCGCATGTGTAAGACGGAGCCTGACCCTGGACGTATCGACGCCCTCAAACAGCCGCTTCCCCGTACCGACTACGATCGGAAAGATCGAGAATCGGAACTCGTCGATGAGGTGGTGATCGATCAATGCCTGATCGAGGACGCCCGTCCCGTACTTGATGATCCCCTTGCCTGGTGTTTGTTTGAGCCTCGCGACTTCCGCGGCCACGTCACCGTGGATCAACGTGGCGTTCCAGGTGGCGGCCTTCAGGGTGGTAGACGGCACGAACTTTGGCAGGCTGTTGATCCGGTCGAAGTACGGATCGCCTTTGATCTGCGACCAAGCGGCCGCGAATTTTTCGTACGTGGCCCGGCCCAGCAGAAACGCGTCGAACTCGTTCAAATGGTGGAGGGCAGTGTCTTTGTCCGCCTGGCCCCACAGCGGGAGGGCCCATCGCTCGGGCGACTCGATGACACCGTCCAACGAGACGAACGTCGCTTCAACAAGCTTTCTCATGATAGTCGCTCCGCCACGTCGCCCGGCCGCGAAACATTCGTAGCACAAACGTGCCAATCGGGCGTCGTCCGATAGTTGATGACCTCGTCTGCGCCACCCCCTCAACGCGCGCTGCGCGCGATGAGGTCGCCGGCGGCGCTTACAATGACTTCATCGTAACGAGCAACGCTCGCTTGCGTCTTGAACGAACTGGCTAATTTGCCACCGGCGCCGCACATGCGACTTGCCCCGGGGTCATCCCCAGTAGGCGCTTGAACCGGTGTGTGAAACGACACCTGATCGGTGCAGGGCATACCGCAGATGACTTCCTCGGTCGTGGCCCTACTCAAAGATACCGTCTGACTCGATTGCAGTACTCCACGTATTCCTGGCCATAGTGTTTCTTCAGGAAGGCCTCTTCCCGCAACACCTGGCGGTGCAACAGCCACATGCCGGCGCCGAGGTAAACCAAGAGAATCCAATTCGGGAATACCAGGAATTGTCCGATCAGAACACACGCAAAAGCGACGTAGATCGGATTGCGGCTGAAGGCAAATATGCCGGTGGTGACCAGCGTGTCAGCATGATCCAGATCGATGCCAACACGAAAACTCTGGCCAAAAGAAACGAGGCTTTGCAGGAGGAGCATGAGGCCGGCGAAACACAGGCCGACGCCGATCCAGGCCACCCCTTGAGACTGGAGGACAGTCTGCTTACTGACGATGGGAAGATTGAATGCGGCGGCAAAAACGGTGTAGCAGTAGAACAGGGCGAACGGCGGGATCAAGTAATCGGTCTTATCGATGTTGCCGAAGTGCATGGCTTCTGTTCCGGTTCGTCTCAGCCAGAACACTCGGAACAAGACCATCCCGAGTAGAAGCACAATCGTTGATGCCGCCAAGTACCCTGGCATGAGGTTGTCTTTCGCTCCTACTCATATGGGTCTGCGACCGAGCACGCACGCGGCGTTGACCGGCTTCATTTGGAGCATTTCGATCCGGACATCCGTGAACCCGGCGGCGCAGAGGTCGGCCGCAATCTGGTCCGCGTCCCGGGCGGAGTCGGCGTCGGTCGCCCCCTTCTTGCGCGACTGGTGCGTGATGGCGATCCATCCGCCAGGGCGCAGGACGGCGAGCCACTGCCTGAGCGTCGCGACCGGGTCATCGAGGAACATCAGGACGTTGCTGGCCATCACCTTGTCGAACGGCTCGGTGAACGCGGGCAGCGACGTGGCCGAGCCGAGGTGAAGCTGCACGCGGCCGGCTGCAATCGCCGCTCGGTTCCTGCGCGACGCCTGACGCAGCATGATCTCCGAGTGGTCGACACCAACGACCTTCCCATTCCGCGCCAACCGAGCGGCCATTTCGATCGCCAGGCCTGGGCCGAAGCCGATCTCGAGGACACGATCGCCGTCGCGGATTTGCAGCAGCTCTACGGTCCTGCGATTCCGCTCACGATTCGATGGTCGCGTCGCCATGACAAGGCCAACGAGCCTGCCGACGACTCCGGTCGGTTGGCGGAACTGAGCGACGATCTTGCTCCGGAGGGACCGGCGCGTCGTCTCAGTGGCTCGCTCGTCCATCGTTCGCATCGTTCCACGCCTGGTTGAACAGGATTCCTTCCTGGGCACATCCAGTACTAGATCCCGACGTCTTTGCCCGATCTCACTCGGAACCCCATCACGATGACCAACATCAACATCACCCCGCACGCGATCGCGTAGGCGACACGCGCGATCCCTACAGACATGGCAATCCGCAGGGGTTCACCCGTCAGTCCCTCGGTTCCAACATTCGCGACAAGCACCAGCACAGCGAGGCCGACCACCGCACCGATGCCGGACGCTGTCGAGACAATACCGGATGCAACGCCTTGCTGATCGTCAGCCACGCGGGTGGCGGCTGCGATGAACATTGCTGTGAAAATGAACCCGTCGCCGACGCTCACCGCGATCAACCCCGGCGCAAGCGCCAAGAAAGATGCATGGGGCGACACAGTGATACCAAGCACCGCCGCACCGACCACACCCATCATCAAGGCCACAATCATCGTTGCCTGTAGACCGAATCTCGTTGCCACCCGACCCGCCAATGTTGACGAGAGCACGACAACGAGCGTCGGTATCAGGAAGGACAAGCCGGTCCAGAGTGCGTCGTACCGGAGGACGTCCTGGAAGTAGATTGAAACGAAGTAGAGCAGCGCGCCAAACGTCGCCATGAACAGGAAGGCTGTAACCAGGCCGAGTGTCAGCCACGGATTTCGCAACATCACGAACGGCAGTAGTGGGTCACGGCTGCGCTTCTCGATCAGTACGAACAGGGCGCCCAGCGATAAACCAGTCAAGAGGATGCCGATCGTGGCTGGCGAGCGCCATCCCAAGCCTGGCCCTAGAACCAATGCAAGAACAACCAGGGTCACGGAGCTCGTCACCGTCACCGCTCCGGGTAGATCGAACGCTCGCTTGTGGTCGATTGGCACATCGCGTTCAATCAGCATCAGTGCCGCTATCAAGGCCAAGCCCGCCAAGGGCACGTTCACGAGAAACACCGCTCGCCACCCGAACGCACTCGTGAGCGCCCCGCCCAACAACACGCCGATCACCAGGCCGGCCGCGCCGGCGCCCGCCCACACGCCAAGTGCTCGATTACGCTCGGCGCCTTCACCGAACATGACGTTGATCAAGGCCAGCGTACTTGGAAAGACCAATGCTCCGCCCAGCCCTTGAACCGCGCGCGCGATCAGCTGCTCGGCGACACTGCTTGCCAGGCCGCCGGCGAGCGACGCGATGAGATAGAGAGAGAGGCCGATCAACAGAACCCGGCGGCGGCCAAGCAGATCGGACGCCCGGCCACCGAGCAGCAGGAAGCCGCTTGATGCAATCGCGTACGCACTGACGACCGACTGCAAGGTCTGCGGTGAGTATCCGAGGTCACGGCCGATATCAGGTAGCGCGACAACCACGATGTATTGATCGAGAGAGACGATCATCATCGCGAATGAGAGCAGTGCCAGTACCGCTGAGAGATGACCACCTCCTCCAACGTCGGCTTGCGAGACACGATTGACGCTCACCGGCGTGACGAGTCGCGCAGAGTTGAGTAATCCGTCGTGACACGCTCGAAATCGCACCACTACTCACAATCCGAGGGGCTTTGCCCCTCGGACTCCCCCACACGCTCTCTCGCTCGCCGCTTCGTCGGCTCGCACCGTTCGCGTGGCTCGCTCGCGACGCTCGCTCGCACGTGCCTCAACGAATCTCACCGCTGGCCGCGTCTCGGTCTGCGAGATAGGTTCTAGTGTCGACCCTGCGATCGTCCGTCAAGACGAGGTCAGACGGGCATCCTCCGGCTTCTCCAAATCGTACTTCCGCAGTCGGACGTACAACTGCGTTCGAGAGAGTCCCAGTCGCTTCGCCGCTTTGGACTTGTTGCCGCCGGTGTCCCGCATCACGTGCTCGATGGTCTGGCGTTCGACGACGTTCAGGTCGGTGCTGGTGGGAAGCGTGGGGCGCGCCATGCGAAGCGACAGATGCTCCGAAGCGATCAGGCCACCCTCGCAGAGGATTGCCGCCCGCTCCAGCGCGTTGCGCAGCTCGCGGACGTTCCCTGGCCAGTCATACTGCAACAGCATCTCCCTGGCATCCCGCGTCAGACCGGCAGGCGGACGACCAAATGACTGGCCGATTTCGTGGAGGAATGCTTCGGCCAGGGGCAGAATGTCATTCCTTCGCTCGCGCAGTGGCGGAATTCGGATGTCGAACACCTCCAAGCGATACAACAGGTCCTCGCGGAACGTGCCTCGCTGCACGGCCTTTCGCAGATCGCGGTTGGTTGCGGCGATGACCCGAACATTCGCGTTCAACAGTCGCGTTCCACCGAGACGCTGAAACTCGCGTTCCTGCAGCACGCGCAGAAACTTGGCCTGCGCCGACAGGCTCATCTCGCTGACTTCATCGAGAAACAGCACGCCTCCGGACGCCAGCTCGATCTGCCCGGGTTTGGCCTGGAGCGCCCCCGTGAACGCACCACGCTCGTACCCGAAAAGTTCCGATTCGAGCAGCTGCTCGGGAAGCGCCGCGCAATTGAGCGCGATGAATGGCCCGTCTTTTCTGGCGGATGCGCGGTGAATCAGCCGCGCGATGACCTCCTTGCCCGTTCCTGATTCGCCGCTCACGAGCACAGTGGTCTCCGTGGCCGCCACCTGGGTTGCCATCTTCAGGACGTTGGTCCACTCGTCGGACTCGCCGATTGCGCGGCGGTGGCCCGTTCTCAGCTCGAGTTCGTCGGCAAGCGACTTCACACGCGCCTCGAGTCGCTCTGCCCGCGCTCGCGCCTCGGCGACCTGGCGCGCCGCTTCCGCAAGCTGTTCATGGGATACGGCCAGCGCGACGTGATCGGCGATGCGACGAGCGATCGGTACGTCTGCTGCGTTGAAGGCATGAGGCTGCCGGGACCAGAATTCCAACCCCATCTCCTGGTCGCGCGCCGAGGTGTTGACGGCCAGGAACGATCGATACCCCGCCGCAACCATCCGATCCGGAAGATCCGCAGGCTCGACGACCGGCAGGGCCTGCTCACGCAAGTCGCCGATGATACAGGAGCCTGTGCCTGCGTCGTGCCCCTCACATTCCCGGAGTTTGAGACGCGTGACATGCATGAAGGCGGTATCCGAGGCTGCCTGCAACACGACCTCTCCGTTTCGGTCGTTGAACGACATCGTCAGCAAGTCGTGAGGCAGGACTTTACTGGCGATTTCCGACACACGGGGAAAGACGGTGCGGATATCGAGGACGCTGGCGATCGCTCGCAGTAGCTCGACCGAGCTTTCGAGGTTTGCGGCACGATCGTGTTCGAGCGCCGAGCGCTGGGCTGCCTCCGCGAGCCGCTGCCGCGAAAGGGCAATCGCCACGTAGTCAGCGATGCGCTGCGCGACACCGAGCTCGCGGTCGGAGTAGGCGTCAGGGTGAACCGAGAGCAGGGCGAGAACGCCAATCGACACGTCGTCGATGCGTACGGGCACACGGAGACCGGATCGGAAGCGGCGATCGCTGAATCCGTCGTTGAAGACGCACGAGACCCGCGGATCGCACACGGCGAAGCGCTCGCCGGCACAGACGAGCTCGGGTTCAGCGTCACGGGTGCTCGCAAATACTCGAAACTGCGTGCCGTCCTCGGTCAGGAGAGCGAGGTTGGCCTCGTCGTGAGGAACGATGCGCGTCGTAACGGCACTCAGCCGCCGAAAGACATCGCGCACATCGAGCGCGCTCGCGAGCGTGGACAAGAGCTCGTGGAAGGTATCGATTTGATAGGCAGCCGTTGGAGCAGATTCAGCCTCGCCGACCATGCCAAAGCCCATCCTCTGCTAGCGTCAGCAGCGCGGTCCGCATCGCACATCAGATACCTAGTTGTCGAACCGGCGACGCGAAAATCGACACCGCCGGGACGTTTTCAAAGATTGTGCGGCGTTCGACTTCCTTGCCAATTCATCGAATGGGACGTGCGCCCGTGCCGCTTCCGCGACTTAGTTGTAGGACGAACGCTTCTCGCATCACGTTCCCAAGGCTAGCGCCCCACGCGGTGGAACACGTGAAAGTCGCGATCAATTTTTGTGAAATCACGGTTCGGCCGAGTTCGGCGATGTAACCTTCGAACTCTCAGCCGAGTACGCGCATCGCCGAGAGTCGAGCAAGAGTGCCAATGCACGATTGGTCGTGAGTGCGCCCAGTGCGTGCCAACCCGCTGGCACCATCGTTCGGCGAATCCGATCGACGATCCCGTGCGGCGGCCGGTCAGGGACGATGAGCTGCTGTTCCACTCCGCTCGGGCTCCTCAGAATGATCTCCCACGAGAATCAAAGGACAGTCACGTCCACGAGCATGCATTGGCTGCGCACCGGTAATCAGTCTGCGTATCGGGACACAACACCAACGGCATGATTCTCCGCACGGTCGTCGTCCTCTCGAAAGTTTCGGCGTCATGCACCGTGGCATCTCCCTTGCCGCTGACCGCAGCATTGCCGAACTCAAAGAGGAGGAGTGCCATGAGTCGAGCGGTTGCAATCATGTCGGTGGTCACAATACTCGCAGCCGTGCCTGCGTTCGCGCAGGAGGTCGCACCCGGTCCGGGGACCGTGGAAGTCACAATCATCCCAGGCGGCGGTACGTTCTTCACGTCGAAGGGCGCAGGCCCCGAGTTTGGGAATTACACGTATGGCGGCGCGCTGGCGGTCAACTTCAACCGCTACGTCGGCATCGAGGGGGAGGTGGGCGGCACCGTCGGAATCGCACAGGATCTGACATTCCGCGGAACCACGGCAAATCTCAAGACCCCGAACACGCTGACTTACAACGGCAACGTCGTGGTCAACGCCACGACTGGTCACGCGATTGTGCCGTTCGTGACGGGTGGCGTGGGGGGGCTGACGATGTTCGAGCGCGCGGAACTGGGCATCAACGACACGCAGACGTTTCTCACAGGCAATGTCGGCGGCGGCGTGAAGTGGTATGCGTCCAACGGGCGGTGGGGACTACGTGCCGACTACCGATTCATCGCCGTGCGATCCAAGGACGACGCTCCGGACTTCTTCAGTCCGGACACGAGGTACGGGCATCGCGTCTACGGAGCGGTTGTCATCAACGCCGTGCGATAGGGTCGACTGCGGGAGCGTGGGCGCGCCTTCGGATGGCCGCGCTCACGCTCGTCCAGGGAGAACGAGCAGACACAATGGTTGGCGGAGCACAACGAGCCCTCATGTCACAGAAGACCGTTCAGCTCTTTATCGGCCGCGTGCTCACCGACGAAGACCTGCGGCAGCAGTTCCTGGAAGACCCTCGCGGGATGTTGACGACATTTCGCGATCAGGGTTTCGAGCTGACGAGCGGGGAGATCGAGTCGCTCATTCAAACGGAGAGGGAACTGTGGACGTACGCCGCCGAGCGTATCCACCCCCGCCTGCAACGTTGCAGCGTCCATAGCAGGTAGGCATGGTCCGGTCGCCTTGCGTTAGTCCAGGTGACCAGCTGACTCACGCCGTCACTTCCGCTACAACGAAGGTCACGTCATCGTCGAACTGGCCGCGGTCGCTCCAACGGGTCAGTTCACCGAGCGCCACGTCAGCGAACCCCTCGGCGGTCATCGGCTCGATAGTGGACAGCCATCGGGCGACGCGTTCGGCGTCGAAGAACTCACCCGCGCGGTTGCGCGCTTCCAGCACTCCATCGGAGTAGAAAAGGATCCGGTCGCCTGCGGCGAATTGCTCGACGCATCGGTTCGTGTAATACGCGTCGGGGAGGAATCCCAGTATCAATCCGTGTTCAGGTTCGCCCTGAGCGACGGCTTCGCCGCGTCGCTGAAAGAATGGCGGTGGATGCCCGGCGTTCGCGAAGGTCATGCGACCGGTCTCGGTGTCCACGACGGCATACACGGCCGTCACGTAGGACCGCTCGAGGTGCCGACACAAGATCTGATTCATCGACGTGAGTACCGCAGCCGGGTCGCGCGCATGTTCCGCTTGCGCCGTGAAGGCGACCTTGACCATCGAGGCGACGAGCGCCGCCGGGATCCCGTGGCCCATCACGTCGGCCACGAGGATGCCCAGAGTCGATGGCCCAATCTCGACGAAGTCGTAAATGTCCCCGGCAACCGCTGCCATCGGCACGTATCGGACGGCCACGTCCAACCCTGAGGGCGTCGGCACTCGCCGCGGAAGCAGAGAAGACTGGATCTGCCGAGCGGTTTCGAGCTCCCGCTGCACGCTGACGAACTCCGCTTCGGCACGAAAAACGGATCGTGCGAGGGCATACCCGAGGCACAGAATGAACACCAGCACGCCGATGGGTTCGATGTTCACGGGCGATGCGACGATTTGACCGAGATTCTCGTTGATCACGAACAGGACCAGGAGGAACCCGCCGAACATCACAATCGGGTCGGTCAACGGAGTGCGTACGCCACCAGCGGCGTACGAATGCACGATGACAGCGAGGCCGATCGAGATGCTCGCGAGTACGACCCAGCTGTTGGTTCGGTAGGCGGCGCCGGCGATGCCTGAAGTGAGATCGGTGGTTATCGCCACCACGGCAAACCCGGTCTGTGCGACCACGAGCCACCGGATCAAACGGCGCCAGCCGACCCCGATCAGACTGCCTACGAAAAGCGCGATTGGCACGTTGATCGTGTAGGTGACGAGGGCGACGAACTGTGCCCACTGATGCGGCGACCCGCCGATCGCGGCACGCACAGGCGGCCGCCACGCCAGGAGCCGCGCACCGTAGAGCGAGCACCAGAGCCCGAACAGGAGAAGCGGGGTCGGACCCCGGCGGAGCCGTAACGTTGCCGCCACAACGGCCACGGCTCCGAACGCGAGGAGCGTCACACCGATGAAGACTGCCGTGAGCTCCACACGAGTCATGACGAGAGTATAGAGGCGGGACCTTCGGATCTGAGCGTCCCTGGTCGCCAGGGGGCGCGGAGGTTGTCTGGCATCCAGCACAGAGAGCCCTGATCAACTGCCTTCTCTTGACTTCTAGAGGACTCCGTAGCTACACTCCTCTCGACTCAAAGAGAAGAGCCGTCGATGCCTTCACACCGCACCACCGAACCGGATCCGCTGCGCGGCAGCGTCGATCTCCTCGTTCTCAAGGCCCTGTCGCTCGAGTCAATGCACGGCTGGGGCATCGGCGCCCGGATTCAGCAGATGTCCCGAGGACGCCTCGACGTCAATCAGGGGTCGCTCTATCCCGCGCTCCAGCGGCTCGAGCACCGCGGTGACATCGACAGCGCCTGGCGGACGACCGAGAACAACCGCCGCGCCCGCTACTACACGATCACCGCCAAAGGTCGCCGCGAGCTTGGCCAGCAGGTCGACAAGTGGAGGCGCTTCGCCCAGGTAATCAGCCTCATCGTCGAGGGGTAGAGGCTATCTCATGTGGAAAGGGCTGGCGGCCCGCGCCCGTTCGATTCTTCGGCCCGGTAACGCGGAGGCACGTCTCGACGAGGAGTTCCGATTTCACCTCGAGACTGAAACCGAGCATCTGATTCGTGAAGGCGTGTCGCCTGCCGAAGCACGGCGGCGGGCGCTCGTCGCATTCGGCGCGGTCGAGGGTTATCGCGAGGCGATGCGCGACGAACGTGGGGCGCGCTGGTTCGATGACCTGCGCGCGGACCTGCGGTACGCGGTGAGGGGGATGCGCCGCAACCCTGGGTTCATCCTCGCCGCCACGCTCACGCTGGGGCTCGGCATCGGCGTGAACGGGATCGTCTTCGGGTACGTCAACAGCATCATGTTCCGTCCGGTGCCGGTACAGGCTCCCGAGGAGCTCGCCGCCCTGTTCACCCGCGACACCAGGACCGGCAACACCGGCGCGCTCAGCTACGACGACTTCATCGATTTCCGCGACCGCAGCGGGGCATTCGCCGGCCTCGCGGCGATGGCCGGCGGTCCCGTGAATCTCGTCGTGCCGCAGGCCGCCGGGAGCTCGACGGGCGACATGGTCTGGGCCGAGATCGTGACGGAGGATTTCTTCTCCGTCCTCGGCGCCGTCCCGGCGGTCGGCCGTTTTTTCACCGCCGCCGACGCGCCGCAGGGAGGCAATCCGTTCGCCGTCCTCAGCTACGACGCTTGGCAACGACGGTTTCAGGGGGATCCGAATGTCGCCGGGCGCGTCATCCGCATCAATGGCGGCGAGTTCGTCGTGACCGGCGTGGCGCCGCGTGGATTCAAGGGCATG
>DATAEK010000104.1:0-13739 GCA_036258055.1 Vicinamibacterales bacterium | reverse complement strand
CACGCCTGTGCCCATCGGACCCAGCATCTTGTGCCCCGAGAACACATAGAAATCGCACCCGATGTCCTGCACGTCAATCTTTACGTGCGGAGCGCCTTGGGCGCCATCAATCACGACCCGCGCGCCAACTTCGCGTGCGAGTGCGCACATTTCCCTCGCGGGGTTGATGTAGCCGAGCACATTCGAGACGTGGGTGAAGGCAACGATTCGCGTGCGTTTAGACAGGATCTCTTTGAAGTGATCAAGCCGCGGCCGCCCTTCATCGTCGACATCGACGACTCGCAGTTTGGCACCTGCCTGCCGGGCGGCTCTACTCCAGGGCAGCAGGTTAGACGAATGCTCGGCGATCGTGAGCACGACCTCGTCATCTGCTCTGAGATTCGTCGCGCCCCACGTGCTCGCCACAAGATTGATGCCTTCGGTTGTGCCACGCACGAAGATGATCTCGGTCGGGTCCGTAGCGTTCACGAACCGGGCGAGCGTCTGACGCGCATTGGAGAGGCGATCGGCGGCGCGACTGGCAAGCGTGTGCACTCGTGACGGGTTGGCGTTATCGGTCGAGTAATACTCGACGAGCGCATCGATCACCGATTGCGGGCGGAGCGTCGTCGCGGCACTATCGAGAAAGCTCAGTGGGTGTTCATTGACGCGCTGTCGCAGCGCCGGGAAAGTCGACGGCCACATCTGTTGCTCCACGTTCTGCGCCTCACCTGTCGCCACCACAGCGCGACTGACAATTCCAGCCGCTGCACAACGGGAGAGGAATTGACGGCGATTGGATTTCATCGGTCCTCCAGAAGCGTCGTCCGATGGGCCGGAGCGCCGAGGCTTGCATTCATGCCCTCACGAGCACGCCCAGCACCGCCGCCGCAGCGATCAGCCATAGCTCCGAGATCTTCCACTTCGAGAGCACGACGAAGGTTGCGACGGCGACAGAAACGGTTACGACGTCCGTCAAAGCCCGAGTGCCCAACACGTACGCTGCGCCACCGATCGCACCCGTCGCAGCCGCGCTCACGCCGTCGACAAAGGCCTTCACCGTGGGCTGCGAGCGATGGCGGCGAAAGTACGGCGCCGGAATGAGCACCAGCAAGCGCGAGTTGTGAAAGCGCGACTTCCGCGACCGCATCGGAGCGATCCATCTCACTTCTTCTTCCGAGGCCGTAGCGATGAAGCCTGACGCTTTCGACGTGATGCCATGACAGTTGGGCGCGGAGAGCGAGTCGCTCGATCGAACGAGCGATAGAGCGCCTCGAAAACATCCATCCCGTGCGCCAGCAACTCCTGATCGTCGGCATGCGCAAGCTGGAGCCCCTCAATCAGTCCGCCGATTGTTGGTACTTCTGGAGCGTTAAACCGCTCGTCCTTCAGATCCAAGTCGTGAACGATTGCAGCAATCCGCTCGATCGCGAGATGTCGAATTCCAAACAAAGTACAGAGCGTTTCGAACGTGCAGCAATCTCCCTGGTGACTGAATTCGACACCAAACATGTCGAATGGAACGGCCTCACCCGGAGCAGCGTTGCTGTCGACTGCGAAACCAAACCGCGCCTGCGGATCGATGAACCGGCGAATGAGCCACGCCGAAGACATGCGGTCTACGCCGGGACGTGGGCGTGTGACCCAGAGACGTCCCCGATAGCGCTCGCGGTCGCATGCGTCCACGCCGGCTGGCGAAGCACCCTTCGCGTTCTCGGTGGGGCCGTGCGCCTCTAACTGCTGTAACAGCGTCGTCACGCGGTCGCGGCCCGCACTCCCGAAGAAGTCGATTCGTTCGACCTCGCTCAGCCGCTTTCGATAGACACCGAGGAGTCGCCGGACTGGGAACGCGCGCTCTCGGGCGGTCTGTCGGCCAGTCGACAGGCGCTTGAGAGCTTTCTCAATGTCGGCAGCCAGCGCGATGTACGCCTCCTGGCGTGACCGTCGAAACTCCTCGACGAGCGCATCTTCGGAATCCGCATCGAGGTGGGCCGATGCGAAGACACTGGCCTCACCGCCGATTCCAGTCACTTCCGACTTCAGCCACTCGAAGTCCTCACGCGTGCTTGGCGTATCGGGTAGCACGTAGACCGCTTGCTTCAGTGGAATCGCCCCGAGTTGCTGCAATCTGCGCCAAGTGCTCACGCGCAGATTGGATGGGCTCGCGGGAAGCTGATGGACAAATACCAGCC
Source organism: Vicinamibacterales bacterium (assembly GCA_036258055.1). Lineage (GTDB taxonomy): Bacteria > Acidobacteriota > Vicinamibacteria > Vicinamibacterales > 2-12-FULL-66-21 > DATAEK01. The sequence goes on along the minus strand of DATAEK010000104.1, from coordinate 11,568 downwards.
AACGACGCGAGGCGGACTCCGAACGTGTGGCCGGCCAAACCGCAGGGTTTTTTTGCGGGCGAGGGGTCATAAAACGTGACCGTGTAACAGTGGTTACATATTACAGGACGATCGTTACACGAGTCAAATGGCCACGCTTCGATCGCTCGGCAATGAAAAGGGAGGCCTTGTGGACGGCACCTGGATCAACTCGCCGGTCCGATCGTCATTCGGTGGTCAGGGTTCTCGCTGCGCGGAGCAGTGCCGGCCGGCATATCAGGACAAGTTGTACGACAGAAGCCGGATTCCCTTCAGAAACGCCAGGCGTACTGCAGCTTCACGAGCAGCTGATTTGAGTCGAACTGCCACCGGTCGAGCAGCGACCTGACGTTGTGGTTGTACACGACGAAGAGGTCGGCCACCGGTCGAAAGGTCCACCGAAGACGCGTATTGATCCCGATGGAATCACTGTCGGTGTCGTACTGCGTGTAACTGGAGATGGACAGATCCGGAGAGATGTTGACGCGGAGTCGTGTGCCGACGAGTGTTTGCGTGAAGTGACCGCTCGGAAGCCGACCGACGTTGTGCTCGCCTGAGAACTCCACAGTGAAGAGCGGCATGGGATTCCAGGCACCCGTCCATTGATACTGATCGAGATCACCGTCGTAGAACCCGCCGAACCACCAGGTGACCTGTGCGTACAGCCGCCGTTTCTGCGCCGTGCCGGCCTCGAGGCGATATCGTCTCCAGTGGTAGGAACCAGGTGGAATGACGACACCCGCTTCGATCTCGAAGGGGTCGACGAGTCGCTCGCCGGCGGGAACAACATTGAATTCGAACCGATCGCCGCTTCTGAAGCGCCAGTTCACCGGCGCGGAGAACACGCGGTAGCTTTCCCATCGTCCGGACAGGTCGGTCGCGAGCGACGGTTCGAACTCAAAGAACATCTGCTGTATGGGACCACGCGCCAGTCGCGGACTGCTGTCGATCGCCCCGTTGTAAAGGTACACACCTGGGCGCGGCACGAACCCGAGCGATGGATCGAAATTTCGGCCGATTCGCTTGTAGGTGAACGCCATGTCCCACAGGTCGTTCGGATAATCGATTTTGAATCCGTGCGCCGTGGCATCTCCTCCCAGATCGCTTCGGCCGGTCGCCAGGCCCCACAGGCCGACCAGGAAGTTCTTGTCTCCGCGGAATCGCGACGTGGCGTATGTGAAGTCGCCTCCGGCGAGCCAGCTTCCCGATCGTGCGAGTGGATCGCCGACCGTCGCAATGGCCCCAACCCACGACTCGCGCCAGAGATTCTGCTTGACTCGGCCGACGGCCATCAGCGCGTTGTTTTCGACGACCCCGGGCTTGTCGTTCGTACCGACGACAAGCCCACCGAAGTTGGTGTCGCCGACACGTCCGTTGACCTTGCCGCCCGCGATGATCGGGACCTCAGTGTCTTCGACAAGACCGATGCGGCGGCTGAAGTAAGGAAGCACTTCCTCTCCCAGACCAAGCCCGAACGAGAAAATGTCATCGCCTTCGAGGAAGAACGTCCGTTTTTCAGGAAAGAACAACGGAAACCTGGTGAGATTCGTGCGCCGCGTGTCGACCTCGGTCTCCGCGAAATCGGTGTTGACGGTGCCTGACGCCAGGATGTTCGGTCCCAGGCGTTGGTTCATATCCAGACTCGGCTGAAACTCGCCGTCGATCGGAGTGTCCGGGGCCGGTATTCCACCTCCCGTCGTGATCGCCGGCCGAACCGTGAGGCCAAGGCCGAGAGCGAAATCGGGAAGGTCTGTCAAAAGCCCGGCACGGCTCGTTTGCGTGACGCGGTACTGGCGCGACGGAAACGCCCAGCGGTCGGTCTCGAGCCGTCGCTGGATGCGGCGCTGAACGTTGAAGTGCCATTCCCGCCGCCCCGTTTGAAAGCTGAGAGTCTGCACAGGGATCGAGATCTCCACGCTCCAGCCAGAGTCGGTCCTTACGGCGGCCGCCTGCCAGATTCCATCCCAGTCGGGGTTATCGTTTTCGCCACCAGGGTTGATCAAACCGTCATAGCGCGCGCCACTGGGGTTGACGGCGAAGACGTACCCGGACCTGCCATCGAGGAAGGGGCCGATGACGACTCGTACGTGATCTTCAGAGGTCAGCGGCGCGTCGCGGCGAACGCTGAAGCTGACGATTTTCGACGGATCAGGGTCGTCACAGACGATGCCGATCGCGAGGGTTTTTGCGTCTGCCAGTACTCGAACCACCGTGCGGGCGGTCGCTGGCGCACCCTCGACGGGATCGGTCTGGACGAAGGCATCAATCGGTTTCGCCGTGGACCATGAGGGCTCGGAGAGCCGGCCATCGATCTTGAGCGGCTCGCTCAGCACTCCCGCCTGTATTCGGGGCGGTTCATTGGTTTGGGCGGACAGGATTCCGGGAGTCGCACACGTCGCAGCGGCAATGGCGACAGCGATGGCGAGCGGTGTCCTATGGCTGGTTCGGCCAGTCCCGCGTAGGAACGTCAGGAGCCACGCTGGAGGCGTGCAGCACACGCGCGGGCTCATTCGAATCGCAGGGCCTCGATGGGATCGAGACGCGCGGCCCGCCACGCCGGGTTAGTAGCCGAAGAAGAGACCGATCGCCGCGGAACAGCCGAACGCCACGGCGATCGCGTTCGGTGATACCCGCGTCGGCCGCCGAGCATCGTGAGGCCGGTCCGCACCATGTTCTGGCGCAGAGACTTCAACGCCAATCGCGGGACCAGCAGCAGGTTCATTTCGGCTTGCGGCTGACGAGTTCTTCGATCAGGTCAATCACCTTGCGACGAATCGCTTCGTCAGCGGCGGAGAATTTCTCGCTCACAGGCGGGACGTCGTCCCACTTCCGCAGATCACCACGCACTGGACCAACCCCTGACACGTCACATCCCATCGAGATCACGACGTCAGCGGCCTCGAGGTCTTTCGCAGTCACCGCGCGCGGCTTCTCGATCGGGACGCTCACCCCCTGTTTTTTGAGATGCCGCGCGACGGCGGGCGAGACTTCGGCTTCGGGCTCGGTGCCGGCCGTCTCGACCCGCACGCTGAGACCGCGCTCTTTTGCGAGCTGTTGGAAATAGGCAGACGCGAGGACGCTCTTCGCGGCGCCATGGGGGCAGATGAACAGGACCGTCGTGGTCTTCGTCGAGCGCACGGCGTCAGACTGCCCGTTGCCGGCCGCAACGGACAAGGTCGAGATCCCCAGGGCACAAAGAGTGCGCAAACCGGGCGTCATCAGCGTCCCCTTTCTCTCAGACGAGCCTCTTGAACATCCTGCTGCTGGCGCGGACTACGATACACGATAGAGCCCGTCGAACGTTTCTGAAGACTTCCTGAACTTCTGTTCAGGAGGTCCGTCGCTCGGACCCGAGGTGCTGCACTCTGACAGCGAATTCAGGAAGACTTAAGAAAAATTGCGCGAAGGGACCAAGGTCGCGGTTCGAGCGGGGACGACGAGCTGAGATCAGCGCGGCAATGACAATCCGTCGCCCCTTTCAGGTCGGCAGCGGTTTCGACCGGATCAATTTCGTTGGACGACAACCACAAATCAAGGTGCTGAGGTTCCAATGAAGATGCTCCTCCTCACGTTCGCCGGCATCGTCGCCGGCACCATCGTCATGGCTGACGCCGTCAGCTTCGATAACCTCACGACCGGCGCGCCGCCGCCCGGATGGACCGCGACGAAGACCGGGACGGGTGATCCGAAATGGACCGTTGAGCGCGACGATACGGCTCCCAGTCCACCCAACGTGTTGAAGCAATCTGGCCACGCCACGTTTCCTGTCTGCATCAAAGACGATACGAACCTCAAGGACGGGTTCGTCGAGGTCAAGTTCAAGCCGATTTCCGGTAGGGAGGATCAGGCCGGCGGACTAATCTGGCGGGCAAAGGACGCGAACAATTACTACATCGCGCGGGCGAATGCCTTGGAAGACAACGTGACCATCTATCACACCATCAACGGCCGGCGCACCGAGAAGAAGCGAGCCAACATGAAGGTCGCCTCCAACCAGTGGCACAGTCTGCGCGTGGAGTTTCAAGGCAGCCATTTCACTGTGATCTTCGATAGCAAGACAGCTCTCGAGTGGGACGATGAGACGTTCAAGGATGCCGGAAAAGTCGGCGTCTGGACCAAAGCCGACAGTGTCACTGCGTTCGATGACTTCAGCTATGGCACTCGGTGACCTGTTTGGCACCGGGACGGAGTCCCTCATGCGCGTTCAGGTAGTGCGCCGATCCGGCCCAACAGCGCGGCTGTCTGGTTGTGCGAACGCGGACGCTGCCAGCCAGGGCACGCCCGATGAAAGCGCTACTGTTTGTTGCGACGGTCAGCCAATCCCCAGGTTCTGCGCGTAGAGTCGATCCGCGAGGATCTTCTGAATCTCAGCGTCGGATGGAATTTGAGCGAATGCGCTGGCGGACGACAGAATCAAGGAGGCGATAACCGGCTTGCCCTCGCCGAGCGGGCGAGCACCTCTATTGTACTCTTACGCCGGCGCTTGCTTCGACCGACGCCGACCGTGCAGGATCTGTCCTCATGATTCAGGTCCGTGACCTCCGCAAGACCTACGGCGAGGTGACGGCCGTGGACGGCATCTCGTTCGATGTCCCCGCCGGCGAGATCTTCGCCTTCCTCGGCCCGAACGGCGCCGGCAAGACGACGACAATCCAGCTCCTCACGACACTCGTCGCGCCAACGAGCGGCACGATGCGAATCGACGGCCTGGACCCGACGACGCAGGCGTCGCAGGTCCGACGACGCTTCGGGATTGTATTCCAGGATCCGAGCCTCGACGGCGAGCTGACGGCGTGGGAGAACATGGAGATCCACGGCGTGCTGTATCACGTGCCGCGCCGGACCCGTCACGAGCGGATCGAACGGCTGCTGACGCTGTTCGAGCTCTGGGATCGTCGCGACTCGTACGTCAAGACGTTCTCGGGCGGCATGAAGCGCCGGCTCGAGATCGCGCGCGGGCTGCTCCACACGCCGCGGATTCTGTTTCTCGACGAGCCGACGCTCGGCCTCGACCCGCAGAGCCGCAACCAGCTCTGGGCACACGTCAAACAACTGAACGAATCCGAACACGTGACGGTGTTCCTGACCACGCACTACATGGACGAAGCGGAGCGCGTCGCCAGCCGCATCGCCATCATCGACCACGGCAAGATCGTGGCGCAGGGCTCGGCAGCCGAGCTCAAGCAGCGGACGAAGACCGAATCGCTCGAGCAGGCCTTTCTCGCGCTGACGGGCACCACGATCCGCGACGAGCGGGCGGACCCCGCCGCGCAGATGCGGCAGTTCGCAAAGATGTGGAGGCGATGACGTGGCCGCGATTTACATTCTCTGGCTCCGCGAGTTGAAGCGCTACACACGCTCGCGTGCCCAGATCTTCGCGTCGATCGCCCAGCCGCTGCTCTATCTGCTGGCGCTTGGCTTCGGCCTGGGGCCTGTCTTCCGCAAGGCCGGCCAGGGCAGCTACCTGCAGTTCGTCGCGCCGGGCGTGATTGGCATGTCGGTGCTGTTCACGTCGATCTTCTCGGGCATCGGTCTGCTCTGGGACCGCCAGTTCGGCTTCCTGAAGGAAACGCTCGTCGCGCCAGTGCCGAGGCTGCACATCATGATTGGCAAAACCTTCGGAGGCGCCACCGTAGCCATCCTCCAGGGCCTGCTTATCATGATTGTCTGTCTGATCGCGGGTTTTCGCCCGGCGCACCTGTCGGCGCTGCCGCTCGCGCTGCTGTTCATGATCCTGATCGCGGTCGTCTTCGCCGGGCTGGGAACGGTGATTGGCTCGACCCTGCAGAACATGCAGGGGTTTCAACTGGTCATGAATTTCCTGGTGATGCCGATCTTTTTTCTCTCCGGCGCGCTCTACCCGCTTTCGAACCTGCCGGCCGCGCTCGCCGCGGTGACGCGAATCGATCCGCTGACCTACGGGATCGATGGCTTGCGCGGCGCGTTCATCGGCGCCGGGCATTTCAGCCCTGCGACCGATGCCGCCGTGCTGTCAGCGGTCGCGGTGCTGTTCCTCACGCTGGGCGCGCGGGCGTTCTCCCGAATTCAGATCTGATCGCACCAGTCGGCGACGATCAGTTGCTAGTGATGTTTACGGCCTGTATTCCTCTACCCACGCCAGAGCAGGGTGCTCGCCGCCAATCGCCGCAGGTACGATCTCTCTGTACGCGCTCGGCCCATTGAAACTGTTGGTGAGGACGACCACGCCGGTCCCTTGTCTCCTCGAGGCCATCGCAAAGTTTCGGAAAACACCCCAATCGCCCCAATGCCAGAAAGCATCGCCCGACCTGGTCCGCTCAATCCCCCATCCCAATCCCCAACTGATCGAGTCATTGACCTTGACCTGCGGCGTGAGCATCTCTGTGACAATCGCCTCAGATACGTGAAACTGGTCTCGGCGAGATGGGTTGATCACCTCGAGCATGAAACGTGCGTAGTCGCCGGCTGTCGTATACAGGCCGGCCGAGGCACTGGGGTACCTGAACTCCGGATACTGCCTTCTCATCTTCTCGCGTTCATCGGTGGTCGCCGCGAGATACTTTCCATTTCCGGACAAACCAGTACTGCCGTCTCTCCAGTGGCCTTGTGCCGCCTCCTTCTCATAGCTTCTCATCCAGCCGAAACTGCTGCCCTTCATACCGAAAGGGTCCAAGAGCCTCGCTTTCATGAAGTCTGCGAACGGTTGTCCGGTTGAACGCTCGACGACCATCTGCAGATACTGAATACCGGTGGCGGAGTAAGCGAACCGCTCTCCGGGAGTGAAACGTAACGCGATCGGCGTGCCTTCGGGACGGCCATGGGGCAAACCCGAACTATGGGACAGCACCCTCCGGGCAGTGATCATTTTCAAGCGAGGCTCATTCGGGATGAGCGGATCTTGCAGATACTCGGTTAGCGAAGTATCAAGGCCGAGCCGGCCTTCATCACAGAGCTTCAGCGCCGCATAAGCGAAGGCTGGCTTGCTCAGAGAGGCGGCTTCGAAGATCGTTTCAGCCGTCACCGGTTCTTTGGTGACGGTGCTCTTCACGCCGAAGCCTTGGCTCCAGACGAGGTCGCCCTCCTTGATTAGCGCAATAGAGAGGCCAGGAACAGAAGCCTTGTTCATCCACACGGGGATCGTCTTCGACAGATCAGCGACGAGCGACTTGGCAACCGAATCGTTTCCTGATTTGTCGGTGGCTTGAAGTGCATGGACCAAGTAGGCGAACGGAGATGCCGAGGTCAGCGCGATCATCGTGCCGGCGTTACGCAAGAACTGTCTCCGGGGAACTTGTTGAGACATGCATCCAGCCGGCCTAGGCATATGGCGCACGTATGCTACCAGAAGGGGTCGAGCGTCTCCGAGCTGCTGACCATCGAGGCTCTTGGTGGACACCGTGGCACGCGCGGCAGTTCGTCACCGCCGAGGCGATCGCTCGCCAAAGCCTCGTGAGGAGACTCGGAGCGCGAGCGCCTCGCGCGCACGAGAACGGATATGGCAAGAGCAAACACGGCGAGTTGCTGGACGAACCCGATTCCGAGGCGAACGCGTGGTGGTGGAAAACCTGGATGACGATCAGGAACGACGTACGCGAGCGCGATGATTCCGGCAAGGCACAGAAACCAGCGGCGCCACGAATCGTCTTCGACGGCGAGCAGTGTGATCAGCCAGAGAGCGCCAACCGTGCCGTATGCACTGGGGACGAACGGGCTGCGAGTTGCGGCCAAAATGAGTGCGGCAAGGCAGACCTGCGCGAGCCGCAGTTCATTGTGACCGCGCCGCGCAGCGACCCAGACGAGCACCGTGAGCGCGGCGGTGAACACCCACGTCAACGCATCTGCTGCCCCCGGTGGAACTGGGATGCCGAATTCGCGCAGCTTCATCACCAGTCCGAACACGGAGAAGTTCACGGCTGTCAGACGAAGAAGGTTAGCCGGGTCAATCCCGACCCAGAACTGGTCCCCGTGCGCGAGTCGCGGCAGCATGTACGAAAAGAACGCGTGGAACGTCGTCGGCGTCACCACCCAGCTCGACACGCCGGTCACGATGATCGCTCCAATGCCTGTCCACATGAGGGCGCACCACCGGCGCCTGGCAAGCAGCACGAGCACCAGGATCGCTGGGAAGACCTTTGCGAGCGCAAGGACGGCCAGCGTGATGCCGCCCGCGGCGGCCCGTCCTGACTCGATCGCGACGAGCGTCAGCATGCTCAGCGCGAAGGCAGCGAGTTGAACGTTCCCAATCTGAAGCGTCAACAGGACCGGGATTGTTACCCAGATGACCGGACTCCAGAACCCTACGCGGAGTCCTTCCCGCCCAGCGATGAAACGAGCCACAAGCGCGAAGGCGAGCACCGCCACGACGAGTTCGATGGCAAACCAGCCGCGGCGAAGCGAGAAGAAATCGCCGGTCGCTGCGAGGCCCAGGCGGGGCAGCGGCAGGAACGTTGGCGGGTACAGATAATCGTCAACATCCAGCGGGGCATACGCGGCGCGATAGCGAGCGTAGGTCGCTTCGGGAAGATCGTACACATTGGGATCGCCACGACGATCGCGGTCGGCCGCCTGGATGTACGCGGAGAAGCAGGAGTGCTCGCGCCAGAAGGTGTCGAAGGGAAGGATGGAGAACTCGGTTCGCGCCGGGGCGTCGATGAACACCGCCAAACGCGCGGTCTGTACCACCGCAGCCAGAGCGATGACGCACCACAGCGTGCTCACGGCGCGATGACGATGCGCGAAACCGTCGAGCGACTCCGGCAGCCGTCTTGCGAGTGTGGGAATCAAGGAGAGCGAAGCCGCAGCCATCGCGGTCGCGATCCAGGCGGAAATGCCGAAGGCACGCACTGCCATCGCGACGGCAGGCGCCACGACGCCCATGGCAACTGTCGCCAGGGCGAGCCGCTCGACCGTCTGTCCGTGAGCCGTGGCCTGTTCCTCCAGTGACCAATCATTCCATGGCGAGATCGGCACGGGTCACATCGGCTGAACGTTGTCGCCGCCAGCACGGGTGGGGAAAGTGTTCAGCAGGTCGACGGGAACCGGCAACTTCGAGAATGATACTGACGATGTGGGTGTCTCGATCACGCTCTCCGGCCGCGCGTTTGGCGATGCGACTCCGCGTCGACTCGCGGGCGTAGCCACGGCGTTGGGTCCTCGGCTCGTTTGGGACCATTGTGAACGGCAAGTCGTTCCCGGACGACTCACCAGATGCTCTCGAAGGACCGATTGAACGCGAGCGGCGCGCCGACAACGAGCACCGCTCGCGACGCGATCAAACGAGCTCAGTCCGCCACAGACTCTGCGGCCACTCGCTTCAACTCGGCCAATCCTTCCAGCGTTCGCTCGGGTCCGGGCGCGCCCTCAGGTGGGGTCCACTCGAGAGGCGAGCCCGCGGCGATCAACACGCGCGCGACCTCGACCTGGTCGGCGCCCGGATCAGTTTTGTTGTCTCGACCTTCGACGGCCCACACGAGCGGCGGTGCCGAGAACATGCCGTCCTTCGCGTTGACGTCCGCCCCGTACTTCAGGAGCACCCGTACAGCCTCCGGGTGGCCACCCATCGCAGCGCGATGCAGCGGCGTGACGTTGTCCTTGTCCCTCGCATCCGTCTCGAAGCCGCACGCGAGCATCGTTTCCAGCACCCTGGCGTTGCCGCTCTCGGCTGGGCGGTGGAGCATCACGTGGTGCTCCGGGCCCAACTCCTTTCGCAGTGACGGGCGGGCCTCCAGCATGGCTTCTGCGGCCGCGCGATCGGCGCGCGCGCAGGCAGCAACGAAGCGATCGAGCGCGGAAAGCTCGTTCGTCGCGCCGTGCGTGAGCAGCCACGCCGCGATGTCGGCGTTGCCGTACAGCTCGGCCAGTGTGTGCGGGGTCTTGCCGTCCGCCCGGCGCCTCGACACATCTCCGCCGTGCCGGACGACCCGTTCGACCATCGCCACATCCCATCGTCGAGCGGCGACGTGCAGCGGGGCCTCGCCGTCCACGCCCCAGGCGAGATTGGGGTCCGCGGCGTGCTCGAGCAGCCAGTACGGACCGGCTGGATTCTCGGCCCAGGTCATCATGTACACGAGGGGCGGCACGCCGTCTGGAATCCCGTTCACGTTGACGCCGTAGCGGTGCAGCAGTTCGAGAGCGTCGATGTGGCCGCCGCCGCCGGCAATGTGCACCGAGACGCCGTCGGTCGGATTCGCGCCGGCCTCGAGCAGCACGCTCGCCAGCGGAAGATGACTGACCGCACAGATCGCGCCCCACAGCGCCGTTCGCGGGAGCTCCGGGTGCCAGTTCCAGTGGTATTCCGCGTTGGGATTCGCCCCGAGGGCGCAGAGCCGTCGCGCAATCGTGACCAGTCCTTCCACGCGAGCGGCTTCACCGAGGTGCATGCACGTGTGACACACGTAGAGCAGCGGCTCCCAGTTCTGTGGTCCGCCCGGCTGTGTCGCGAGCTGCGGATGGTCGCGCAGCCGCGCCTCTACCGCCTCGGCGTCGCCGAGCACCAGTGCAGTCTGCAACGTGGCCGCCGCGATGTTCGGATGAAGTGCGAGGAGCCGGTTCGCGCGGCCGGACGCGCCGCCGGTCGCACTGCGGAGGAATTCGTCAACCGCTGCCTCGAACGACAACGTGCGTGCTTCGACCTCATCGCGCAGCGCCGTCCAGGACGGGAAGCCGTGCTCGCGGGCGACGACGGACTGGGCGTCGTGGAGCGCCAGATCGCGTGCATCGATACGTTCGATCGATGTGCTCGAAAACGCGGGCAGCGCGGCGAACCGGCGGAGCGCGTCCGTGTCGCGCGCCTGCGCAGCACGGAGCAGGGACTTGGCTTGCTTCTTCAGTTGCTCGAGATTTGGACGGTCAGGGAGCTGGCGCGGCATCGTACAACCTCCATGCTCGGCCTGTGGTTCGCAAGCAGGCAGCACGGCGGTGTCGGTGCCGTTGGATCAGAGGAACGATGGTGGGCTTGGCCCTTCGCGCGAACCCGCGGGCGCCCTTCGTGCGCGCTCGATCACAGTACCCCCAGCGTCGGCGCGTGTCAATCAGCGACATCCAAGCAAGCCCTCCTTTCGTCAGCCGCGGCTGCCATGTCGCCGCCGCCTTTGTCTTGAAAGCGTGCGGCGCGTGTCTCCTGCTGACGTCGACCGCTGCGAGATGGTTCGCTCGGGAGGATCCGTGATGAGATCGGCTCGATCGTGATCCATTGCTGCGAGTTCGACAAGATGCTGGCGTTCTGGCAAGAGGCGCTTCCCTCCATCCTTCCGCACATCTTCGGTCTGTGAGCGACGCCCCCAGACGTAGGGATCACGACTCGTCACCGGCGCAGACTCCGCAGGAGTTTGCATAGAAGACGCGTGCAGCGTAATCGAGCGTGTCAAGCGGCTGACCTAACCGCGGTGCGTCTTGAACTTCGCCGCGTGGACAGCTTCTCTCCAGACGGGAGTTACTTCCGTGGCTTGGGCACGTGCTGATCGATCAGGATCGGGTTTCCGTCGGGATCCGTCAGCACCATGCTTGCGGGGCCCGTGGAAGACTCATCGGCCGCCGCGGTCGGCACGAGGCCTCGACCCTTGAGTGTCCGCT
>DATAEK010000085.1:0-11487 GCA_036258055.1 Vicinamibacterales bacterium | reverse complement strand
TATGGCACGACTCGATGATCTGTTGAAGATTGACGGTGCGGTGGCTGCCGGCGAGTTCGCACCCGACGGCGCACTCGTGGACTTCAAATCGAACATGAACATGTCTCGCGAACTGGCTGCGACAACGGCCCAGTTCTGCGCCACCGTGTCCATGCTGTTCAACACACTTGCGGGTGCACACTCGCAGCTGACCGGAATGCGGTGGCTGCCGCAGCAGGGCTGGGCGTATTCCGGCGGGGACATGACAGTAGCCGTCGGCGGTCGCTACGGGATTTTCATCAAGACGGAGAAGGCCGATTTCAACCACCTGTTCCAGGTTCTCGTCGGTCAGCCGGCGCGGGCAGCGGCGCGGACCTGATCGTCGATGACCGCTGGGCAGAACCGACGAATTCGCGGAGGTGAGTGATGAGTCTACGACTTGGCGAAACGGCTCCCGACTTTCACGCTGAGACAACCGAAGGTCCCATTTCCTTCCATGACTGGCTCGGGAACTCGTGGGCCGTCATTTTCTCGCACCCGAAGGATTTCACGCCGGTGTGCACGACAGAGCTCGGCTACGTGGCGAAACTGAAGCCGGAGTTCGACAAACGCCACACGAAGGTCATCGGACTGAGCGTCGATCCCGTTGACAGTCACAAGCGCTGGTCGAACGACATCGCGGCAACGCAGGGCTGCGCGCCGAACTACCCATTGATTGCCGATACCGATCTGAAGGTATCGAAGTTGTACGGAATGCTTCCCGCCGACGTCCCCGGATCGAGCGACGGACGAACCGCAGCCGACAACCAGACCGTGCGCAACGTCTTCGTCGTCGGGCCCGACAAGAAGGTGAAGTTGATCCTGGTCTATCCGATGACGACCGGCCGTAACTTCGACGAACTGCTGCGGGTCATCGATTCGCTGCAGCTCGCCGCGACACAAAAGGTCGCAACGCCGGTCAACTGGAAGCAGGGTGAAGACGTCATCATCGCCGGATCGGTTTCTGACGATGAGGCAAAGAAGATCTTTCCGCACGGCTGGCTCGCCCCGCGGCCGTACCTTCGTATAGTGCCGCAGCCAGGAGCCCCGTCCTAAGAACAGAACTCCCAACCTCCAACACCCAACTCCCAAGAGATCCTGCAAACCGAGGCCACGCACGATTGGGAGTTGGGAGTTGGGAGTTGGAAGGTTGGAAGGTTGGAAGTTGACACTCGAGTGAGCTCTTGTCCGGCCGCTGGATAATCAGCGGTATGCCAACGATCGGCAGCCACGGAGATCGGTATGTCGGATACACGAATCAACTTCATCAAGCAACAAGGATTCGAACGCGCAGATGCCTCGTCATGCGACTCCTTGTACGCCGAGCTGATGTTTCAACCGCGCGTCGTCGGCGTGGTGGTGCTCGCGGGCGTGCTCCTTCAGGCGTGGCCGTTGTTCTTGATGCTGTCGGCTGTCCTCTGGTGGAGCGCAGTCGTGCCCGAGCTGAATCCATTTGACTGGCTGTATTACGCTCTCGCCTCGGGCGGGAAAGCGGTTCCAGGCCTGACACCCGCGCCCGCTCCCCGTCGGTTCGCGCAGGGTCTCGGTGGGACATTCATGCTGCTCATCGGTCTATCTCTGCGCAGTGGCCGTAACACACCCGCATGGGTACTCGAGGCATTCGTGCTGGTGGCGATCGGTCTCGTGATTGTTGGTCGGTTCTGCCTTGGCTCCTTCGTATTCCACCTTCTCCGCGGTAACGGTGAGTTCGCCAGACGCACCCTGCCGTGGGGACGAGGTGCGTAATAGGGATTGACAGTGAAGTAAGGAAGCGCACATGGGTGAGCTCGAAGTGACGATCGAGCGATTGGCCGCCATCATCACGTTGCACGCCGCCGGCCCGATCGATGGCAGGACTGCGGCAGCGCTCCACGAGCCGCTGCTGGCGGCGGCCGCGGTACCCAATGCCACGGTGTGCCTCGACCTCGCTCGAGTTCCCTACATGAGCAACGCCGGGCTGCGCGTCCTCCTGCTGGCTGCGCAGGCGCTGCGAGCACGCGATGAACGGCTCCGTCTCGAGCACGTTCCGCCGCACATCGCGAACGTGCTGAGCAGCGCGGGCTTCACGTCGTTCGTGGACGTCGCGTGACCATCCGCCGCTCGGCGGGTCGGCCACAGAGGAGGCCGAATGTCGCTCGCTCCCAACACCTGGCAGCCGGTGCCGGGAAGCCGATCTCTCGAGATCTTTCCGATCCTTGCCAAGCCGAGCATTGTCTCATCGAACTGCTTCATCGTGTCGGCGCCAAAGGCCATTCTGGTCGTCGATCCTGGCGCGAGTCACGAGCAGACTCGTCGAATCAATGACGTCGTGACCGCCGCTCTGGCGGTATCGAAACGCCCGGTCCTTGTGATCCTCACCCACTGCCATCAAGATCACTCGCAGGAGGCGAACCGTCTCGTGCTGCCGGCTGGCACGGAGCTGCGACGGCTGGCCCACGACCGAGCGGCGCGTGCGCTTGAGCGGAGCGATCGTGCACTGACGGTGGCCTATCTCTATCCGTGGAATCCGGCTGTATGTAACGCACCAATCCACTGTCGGTTGTTTGCACCGGACGGCGCATGTGAGGCGCGCGGCCTGAATCTCGTTCGAGGAGACCGGCTCGAGATTACGAGGAGAGCAGCGTCGTTGGCGGACGATGTGGCGCCGGCCCAGCGATCGATCGTGCTCGGCGATGGCGAGCGTCTCGATATCTATCACACGCCGGGACACACCTCGTGCAGCGTTTCGCTCCGGCTCGGCGCGCTGCTGATAATCGGCGATCTTCCGTTTGCCGCCAACCCCGGGCTGTGCGGCCTGGACGGCTGGAATCACGAGGAGCTCATTCGCACGTTGCACGGCCTGGATGGCCTGCTTGACAACCCTGACATCGCGATCTGCTGTCCGGGCCACGGGTATGAGGTGTCCGCCGCCGCGATGCGTTACAAGCTGCGATTGATGCGGGAAGAGGCGCGCGACTTGACGGCGGTCGAAGGGATGAACGCGGACCGAATCGCCGGCCTGAAGCGGTACACCGACGAGTTTCTAGAAGAGGCGTCGGCGCTGTTCACCATCTTGTCCGGGCGGCTCTACGCCGCCTCCTACTATCTCTTCGATGAAGGCATGGAACGTTTGACCGTTCCGATCGACCTGGATGGCATCGACGGGACGCTTACCGAGTTTCGGCGATTCGCCGATGCTTTCAACCAGAGCACGACGCCGGAGCTGACGGTCGTCCTGAAGGGCGTGCAGGCGGCGCGATCCCTGCGGGAGGCGCTGGCCCGCGACGATGTGCAACGGTTCCTCGATCCGTCGCTCGTCGGTCGTGCCCAGAGACGGCTGACAGACTTTCTGAGCATCGTGCGCGGGCTGCAGTTTCTGAGCACTGAATCACCGAGCCGCGTGAACAGCGTCCTTGCGCAACTCGTGGCGCGGGCGGCGCCGCACGAGGACACCGACGCGTCAGAGCTCCTCGCCCTGGCCGATGACCGTCGCGGCTTTCTCGACGTGCTGACTCGCCGTCTAGCCGCGCGTTCGCCGTTCAACCAGGTGACCGTGGATTTCGTGGAAGCCTGCGAACGCAGTGAGGCCGGGATTGCGGCTGAACGACTCGACGACATCGTCACGAGCCTCATTGAAGGCATGGCGGCAGGGGGCGCGCGGCACATTCGTCTCGGCACCGAGACTGCAAACGATCAATTACTCGTACGCCTCTCAGCCGATATCACTGTTGCCGCGGAGGCCATTGGACAGCGGCGCCTTGCGCTCTACGGACGCACGCTCGAGTGGCTGGGCGGCAGTATCGAGCGCGAGCAGGACGCACCAACGACATTCCTGTTACGGCTCCCTGAACTGAGTGAGGCGGTCGGGTGACGTCGACGTTCGGTGGATCTCTCGAAGCAGGGTCCGGGAACGTCCTTCCCTTGAGCGTCAACGCCACTCACCCTGGATGACGAAACCCGCCCAATAGTAAGGAGCTCCCCAACGCGCGGACGCAGCCATCTGACGCTGCGCCGAGCGGAGCGCGGCCGCGGGCGGCAGGTGACGCACGAGCATCCCGGTGTAAAAACGCTGCATCATCTCCGCGGTCGCAAGATCATCCACCTTCCACAGGCTGGCGACGACGCGGCGTGCGCCGGCGACGACGAAGCCGCGCGACAGACCGATGATCCCTTCCCCGTCGACGGAGCGGCCGAGCGCCGTCTCGCAGCCGCTCATCACCACGAGGTCGGCATTCAAGCGAAGCCGCTCGACATCGGAGAGACGGAGGAATCCGTCCTTCGCCCGACCGCGGCGATCGACGAGCGAGAAGACGAGACCGGACAACTGCGGCGTTCGCGTATTCAGCAGGCCATGGGTCGCGAAATGGATCATGCGGTAGTCGCCCAGCGACGAAGCGGTGACGTTGTCGAGGCTGGCGTCGAAGTCGGTGACCTTCAGAACCGACTCGCGCGGCGCCAGCGCCGCGATCCTGTCAGCCTCCTGGCGCGTGAACGGGAGCCGTGACACTTTGCCGCCGCGCTGGTCTTCAGCAGGCATGCTGTGAATGGCGCGTGTCAGCAGCGATGCGCTCGCCCGATCATCCCCGGCAGTCGCTGCGGCTCGTCCCTGCACCCGGGGATCGTCCGGCTCGAACACTGGATCCGCAAAAATCGCAATGCCGCGCCGCGCTGACGAGCGTCCGGCGTCGAGGCTGCGAACCGCCGCGACGACGGAGGCGGACGGCGCATGGACGATCTCGAATCGGTCGATCAGCAGCTCGTGCCGGCCGTCAGGCAGATGCAGCGCGGCGAAAGGCACCTGCTGCAGGACGCCGGGCGCGACGACGATCAGGCGCGTCCCTGCGGCAATGTGTTCGACAGGTCCAAGCAGCAACCCATCGAGCGTCGTCTCCCCTGCTTTCCCTTTTCGAGCCGGAGGCCGCGTGCGTATCGATTGCTGGAACTCTCGCGCGGCGGTTTCAATCGTCGAGCGCGACGCCAGCGCGTAAGCCGTCACGGAGTCCTGCGACACCACCCACGCATAGCTGTTAGGCTCCCCGAGCCAATACTCCAGCAACACCGTGTCGGGATCGAGCATGTCGCGCTGGATCCGCGCGACGCTCAGCGGCTCCGGAGCGGCCACCGAGGCGGCCGCCGGATTCTCGCGTCGCAGGCGCGCTTCTGCAAGCGTGTATCGATCCGTCAGCTCATCGAGCTGCTGTTTGAGCGATGCCACGAGGGCAGGATCTTTCGGGGATTGCGGAGAGTCGAGGGTCTGCGCTTTGGTGCGGATGCTGCGCTGCAGGGTGCGCAGCTCGTCGAGCGCGGCCGCGGAAGCGTTCGTGCGCGAACCGGCAGCGCCCTGCAACAGCAGCTCCACCAGACTGCGCGCCCGGCTGCGCTCGCTGATCTCGAGGGCCTGCGCCGCATGGCCGCCGTTCGGATCGGCTGCATGCTGCGCCATGAGCACGCTTACGAGCGACCCATACGCTATCTGGCTCGGTGCCAGCAGTCCGGAAGTGATTGACGAAGCGTCGGCCCGACCGCGGATCGATTCAATGAGTTGAATGGCCGATTCGGCTTTCCCGCGCGCGCCATCGATATCATGCAGCGCCAGGGCTGCTTTCGCCTGATCGGCGAGGATCACACTTCGATTGGAACCAGTGCTGACCACCGCGGCGGCCGAGAACTCGCGCTGTGCGTCCTCCGGGCGGCCGAGCCGCAGCAGCGTTTCACCCAGCAGCCTGCGCGCGTAGCCCTCGGCGGCGGCAAAGCGCGCCTGCGCAGCCCTTGCCGCCGACTGTTCGAACGCATCCCGCGCGCGTTCGAAGTCACCGCGCCGGGAGTAGAGGACTCCGAGGTATCGCAGACACACCGACTGCTCCGAGAGCCAGCCCCGTGCCGTCCAGACCGCCAGCGCTTCCCGAATCGATCGCTCACCGGCGTCCTCGTCACCCAGAAGCACCAGCGCCCACCCGATGTTCTGTGCCGAACCGGCCCGGGCGCCTGGATCGGAGGGTCCAGCGCGATCCCCGAAGGTGCGATAGACGTCGATGCCCGTCTCGAATTCGCCAAGATTGAGATGCACCTGAGCGATAGACGGAAGCACGCTCACCTCGCGATCGGCGTCCCCGAGGCGCCGGGCAAGCGCCACGGCCTCGTAGGCATGCTCCAGCGCGCCGCCGAAGTCGCGCCCCAACTGCTCGAACTGAGACAACATGCGCAGGACGTCAACCTGCGGACCGATCCGGCCCGCGGCTCGATGCATCGCCAGGCTCCGTCCGAGCGCATCCAGGCTGCCATCGACGTCGCCGAGAAGCCCGAGCTCCCGGCCCGTCCACGCCAGCGCCTCTGCTTCACCGTAGTCATCTCCGATCTCGTGCCGCACCTCGAGCTCGCGCCGCGCATACTCCAGCGATCCCGCATAATCCGTGCGCTCGTTGCTGATCGACCGCAGTGCTCGCAGTGCGTGCGCTTCACCGCGTCGGTCATGCAACGATCGCCAGCCGTCCAGAGCGTGCTCGAAGCTCGTCTGTGCTCGCTTGACGTTGTCGGGATTGCGGGTCAGGTATGCCGTCCATCCTTCGGACTGCGTCCTGGCAAGCCGCACTCTCTCTTCGTCGTCCGGCGTCGCCGGCCTGATCGCGTCGACATGCAGTTGATAGCGCGGAGTCAGGTTCCCGATGCCATCGCAGCGCGCTTCAAGCCGGTAGAGGCCGGCCGCCGGCGCGATGATCGCCGCGGGCTCCCAGCCCCATTGGCTCGTGTCGTAGTCGTAGAGCGTCGTCCCATCCGGGCCGACAATGCGCGGCTTCAGGTCGGCGCCGCGTTGATCGAACGACACGGAAAAGTAAACGCCGGCGGTCAGCTCGACTTCGTAAGGGTGAACTTCGCGGGCCTTGATCTCAGCCTCACGGGTCATGCCTTCAGCGAGACGTTCAGCGGATTGCGCAGTGACTTGTGGGCGCGAGACGAAAACGAGTGCGCCCAACACCCATGCGAGGCTTGGCGTGATTCGCATCGGGCACATCCGGGGGCAGCGGAATTGTATCCACCTTCACGGGTGGATATGCGCGTCAGGTGATACGTCGGTGGCGTGCCAGAGCAATGGGCTGTGACATGCGACCCAAGTGGCCATGCAGCCCGTCGAAACGGCACGACGGAGGAACCCCGCTCAAGAACGCGTCAGCGCGACGCGGAGCCTGCAGCCGGCCAGAAGCCGCTGGACCTACAGATAGCGCGATTCGCCAAGGACGGCAAGCTGAGCTACCCACCGTCCTTCCATTGAGCCGTAGCTTCGCGCAGTTCGCAAATCGCTCGGGATGCGGGTCACCGGGGCTTGAAGCCGTCCAGATTGAGGCGCTTGTTCAGCTTGTCCCGCAACACGCAATAGTTTGCCTCGATGAACTTCGAGAGGAGGCTCTGCTGGCTCTTGTGCACGTAATAGCGGTTCAGGCCGTCGCCCATGGCGAAGATGTAGCCGTTGTCGATCAGGATCGACTCCCATGCCTGGTGCGTGGCCACTTCGGTCAGTGGGGCCGTGGATTCGGCCATGATGACGCGCGGGTGATATCGCATGAAGTCGATGCTCGAGAGCACCTGCTTCTCGAAGCCTTCGACATCGACATTCAGGAACGTGATTTCCGGCCTGTCCATCGCGTGCTCGTCGAGCACTGCGTTCAGCGTGGTCACGGGGATCATGATCTTCGTGAATTCGAACCCCTTGGCCTGGTGTGACGCCGCGATCTTCGGACTCAGCGTGGAGAGCCCAGAGGCCTTGACGCCCTTGTAGAACGGCAGCTCGCCTGGCCTGTCCGAGATCGCCACACCCTTGTTCGTGTCCTCGGGCCTCGACTTGTTCAGCTTCTCGACCAGTTCTGGAATCGGCTCGATGTTGATGCCGCGCCAGCCGGCCAGATAGAAGTACTTGGTCACGCTGCTATCATCAGGATCGTTGGCGCCGACATCGACGTAAAAGCCGCTTTTTTGATCCTTGAAGACGTACGCAAGGATGTAGTCCTCGTAGAACTGCGAGTAGTAGGTAGGCCCGTTGCCGAAGGCGCCACGGACCGGGCACTGAATCGTGGTCGTGGATTTGTCGGCGGTCGCGGGCGCAGCGGCCACGGCTGCTGGTGCCGCCCCGGCGACCGGCTTGGCCGGTTCACCGCATCCCGCCAGGTACGCGCTCGTCACTATTGCGAAGATCGCGGCAAAAGCACTCAGTCGACTGATGCAGAACGGGGCGATCCGAACGCGATTCGTGTCGGTGGGCGGCGCGGTCAGGGGCGTGATGGGCATGCGTGCACAGGAGTGTACCCTGCTCGACGCGTAAGACGTGAGGCCACATTGTGGGCTGCACCGCCGCGTGTCGTCATGGACTCCTCGTCGCGCGGTAGGTGCGCGTGAGGCCGTGAGCGATTGGCCGGCAGACGCTGAAGACCGCAGTCGCGGTGCCGAGCGCCGTGTACAACATCAGCACTACACAGTGCGATCGGGAGTTGAAGTTCTGGGCATCCCGTTCCGATATGAGTGAGAAGGCCTTCCAACCTCCGGCGATTTGCTGTGAGCATGTCAGGCCCAGAGTTCAGACATGCGATTCGATTACACGATCCCGGTGCGCCAGGCCGCCATACCGATGCTCGCGTTGGCTGGGCTGCTGGCCACGACTGCACCAGTCTGCGCTCAGGGTTTTGGACTCGGCGCGCGCATTGCCTGGATCACCCCTGATGCCGATGCCGACGTCGACTCCGTGCGCTTCGTCGGCGGTCAGGTGCGCCTCCTCTCGCAGCGTTTTGGACTCGAGGTGGCCCTGGACCGGCATTCAGAGTCGTTCGAGCTCCTCAATCAGAAAGTCACCGAGACTCCGATACAGGCGTCGCTTCTCCTGCGCCTGGCCGGTGGCAGTGTTTCTCCGTTCCTGCTGGGCGGGCCAGGCTGGTACCGCCGCAAGGTCGAGGCACTCGACAGCCCCGGAAACCTGAGCGTCAGCACGACCGAATTCGGCTGGCATGCCGCCTCGAGATCCTGCCCAGCAGACATTTCGGTTTCCACGGCGACTACCGCTATACGTTCCTCGACTTCCACGACGACGACGGGGGATTCATCGGTAGGCTTCTTCCGGGCCACCGGGGCTCGATGTGGACGCTTGGAGCCACCTTCTATTTCTAGGATCGGCTCCTGTTCGGGATCGGCCCCTTCAATCCGCCGACATTTTGCGACGGTGTGCGCGATCCCGCTGGTTGCAGCGATCGGTGCATTGTACCTGCCCGCCCGGTAAGCCTCGCGCCTCGAACCCGCACAGACGTTACGAGGAGCGTGAGAGGACCGGCGTTCAATCCGTTCGCCGAACGCGTGTCGTAGATGACCGAGTCGGCGCGGGATAGCAGCTGCGGTGCCAGAGCGGAACCATGAGCCGCAGGTATCAGAGACACCGATCGATCATGGATCGCTCAACCGTGCAGTGCCTGGCCTCGATCGAGTTGTTGGACACTACGAGATGCCCGATGCAAACCGCAAGTACCGCCGGCCTGCACGCCCGCTATGGTTGGCAAGCCAGCCTTCGTCGGCCGTGACGCCGTAGCGTGCGGCGCGAAGGCGGTCGACTAGTTTCGAAGGTGTGGCCGCCCAGACTCGGTCGCACACGTGACCGTGCCCGTGCGGTGCAGTTCGTCCGCATACCTGATCGTTCTGGCTTCGTCGGTTTCGCGGCACAACGCATGACCCAGTTCGTGGGCCACCGCCACCAAGAGCAGTTGATCGAGCGGAACACGCCACTTCTCCAGCAGCTTCTGGCCACGCTCCTGAGACGGATTGAACAGCGCTTCCTCCAGGAAGGTCTGGCGCTTCTCGAGGATCGTGAAAGCCGGGCTGTCCGGGTCGCAGCCGACGCGGCGCAGTATCGGCTTCCAGTCATCAGACCGTACGAGTATCCATGTCCACTCACCGAGCGGCGCCAGGTCCATGCCCGACAGGACGTCCTGCAGCCGTTTCAGTTGTTCCGTACAGGTCCGAGTGGTGTAGCCGGTGTTGCAGTGGAAGTGGTGGTTCGGCGCTGCAACGGCAGACATCGACAGCATCGCGGGTTCGTCCAAAGTCACAGCCTGACCGCACGCCGTCGCCGGCCCGCCGAGCACCATCGCGAGCGCCCCGCAGGTGACCGAGGACTCGATGACCGTGAGAAGCTCCATGGGCCGACTCCAGGTGACGCGCGTGATGCGTGCGCGATGTTCTGGAGTCTGCCGGCCGACCAGAGCTGAAGTCCGAGGGAGCTACTGAGGAAGTCCGACGATTCTTTGATGATCGGTGCGCGACGGCGGATGGTGACGCCGCTATAATCTGCGTACCGCCAGTGCCCGGTTTGCACAAGGTGAGGTGCGGTGATTGCGACGCGCGCGTACGCCTGAGAGCCTGTGACGTGAGCGTCTATCGATTCGGCGAGTACGTGCTCGACAATCGCACACGCGAGCTGTCGCGTCACGGCGAGCCACTACATCTCTCGCCGAAGGCGTTTCAGTTGCTCGAACTGCTGACAGCCAATGCCCCGGCCGCTCTCTCCAAATCAGACCTGCAGGATCGCTTGTGGCCCGACACCTTCGTCATCGAGGCCAACCTGCAGCACCTGGTAGGCGAGCTCCGAAGACTGCTCGGTGACGACCCTCGAAAACCGCGGTTCGTACGAACCGTTTACGGCTACGGGTATGCGTTCACGCACCCCGTCGCGACCCGCGCCGTGAGGAAGGGAGGTATCGGCCTGATTTGTCGGCTGCTCTGGGCCGATGGTCAGTTGGCGTTGACAGAGGGTGACCACGTACTGGGCCGGGATCCCGATGCTGAGGTCGTGATCGACTCGCCAAGCGTTTCCCGGCGGCACGCGCGCATCCGGATCGCTGCCGGCCAGGTCACACTCGAGGATCTCGGGAGCAAGAACGGTTCGTACGTCGGAGAGCGCCGCGTCGTCGGCATCGTCATACTCAAGGATCGAGACGACCTGCGGATCGGCCGCATCCCGGTCCAAGTCCGATTACAGCAGCCCGGTGGATCGACCGAGACCGCAGACAGCAACCGCTAGCCCCCGACCGTTCAAAAGATCACTTTGACGCCGACCTGTGCCTGCCTCGGATCACGGGCGGCGGTGGCCTGGCCGAAACTTGTGGGGAGGACGACGCTGGTGATCTTCGTCGCGTCGACCGCGTCCGGCGTATCGAACGTCACGGCCGTCGGGTTCATGACGTTGTTGACGAACATGAAATTCGTGCGGTTGAAGACATTGAACAGTTCCATCCTGAACTGGAGTCTGACCTTCGCACTCGCCCGGATGTTCTTGTAGAGCGCCAGGTCACTCTGAAAAAACCCCGGTCCTTCGCACACGCCGGCACCGCTGTTGCCCGGCGAGCCAATCCGAAAATCGGCGAGGGTGAACGCCTTCGGATTGATCGACTGCTCGGGCGGGCCGCTCCGCGGCCGGCACGACTCTCCGGCCACGCGGTTCGGCCGCTGATCGAACCTGCCGGA
>DATAEK010000061.1:0-85520 GCA_036258055.1 Vicinamibacterales bacterium | reverse complement strand
GAGCTCCTGCAAAGGGTCATCCAAGTCCATGCGCAACGTCTTCAAAATCTCAGCGGACTGCGCGCCGTTGCCCAGATGATCGATTGCGGACGGTACATCCACCGGTTGCACAACGAATCGACGGACTCCACGTTCCTTGTCTACGAGTCCATTGACGGGCAGGACTTGGCGGCGCACATGGCCGAGGCTTACCCTACTGCGGGGGGCTTTCGCGGCCTGCCTTCCAGTGCCGCATTTGCGGCTTGGGCTCGCATGTTGACTGAGGGCCTGGCCGAGATCCACGCCCACCTTGTTGTGCATGGGGACATTCGCCCGAAAAACATCCTCGTGACGGCCGCTGGTCGGCCGGTGTTCATCGATGTCGGTCAGTCACTCTTTCGAGAGGTCATGAACGGCGCTAACGCGTTCCGCGGTGCATTCTATCGAGCACCTGAAGGGATTGGAACGTCGAGTAGCGATCTCTTCTCCCTAGGGGGGCTTCTGTTCTTCTTGGCGACCGGTCGGGAACCTATCGGCTTAACCTATAGCGACCGGGAACTTCTGAAACAGCAGATCTCGCTTCAAGTGAAGGAGGCGAACCCGACCCTCTACTGTGAAGATATCGGCGTCGCCGACATCATCGCCATGTGCCTCCGGAAGGAAGGTCGGGTCCTCGATGCCGGTCGACTGCTCGACGAGGTCGACACGTTCTGGCCAGAGTCCTCGCCGGTCAGCATGCTGGATGAACTGAAATCACTCACCGATCCAGCGGCCGGTCTGGATGCAGGTGGCAATTCAATGTATCTTGCCGTGGCCGTCTCCGATATCCGGTCTCTTCGCAGAAAACTGTCGGAAATGGCTAAAGGCGTTCTGGACGTCAGTGGCAGCCCGGAAGATATCCGGTACGCGGCGTGCCGATTGCTGCGAACGTTGCGCGCCGGGGACGAGTTTTTCACCATTTCTCACCCCGCGTTTTGGTTCCCCGACAATATCGGCACCAACGGCCGATTCCTAACGATGTGTCGGAATGCGGCCGCCCGGGGCGCCTTGGTCAGACGTGTTTTGCTGATTCGCGACGACCTCTCGGACCCCCACCTCGAGGCGATCGTAGCCGCCCAGCTAAACGCCGCGGCCGAACTTGATCCAACGGTTCGTTCGAATTTCGTTGTGCGTTACGTATTGATGAGCGATGAAGCCCGGCGCAAGCTGGTCACCAAGGGGAGGCATTTCGGCTTGCTGGTCAGAGGTCGTGATCGGATCGCCATGTTCCCCGTCTATGACACTAACGGGCGGCTGGTAACGCTTCGGTTTCGGTCGGGCGTTCGGCAGGTCGAGGGCCTTCAGGAGACTTTTGAATCAATCTGGTCCGCGGGCAAGCCACTTGTAGACCTTCAGCTCCCGAGCGCAACCAATGATCTCGACGCCGAGAGAGTTGGTTGATCCACGCATGTCGTCGAAACAACGGACACGATTCCAAGGCCACGAAGGGGAGGATGTATGCAGAAGCCAATCGTTTACGCCGAATGCGAAAAGTTCAAACTCGGATGGGTGGCCGGATTCTACGACGCACGAGCTGATGATGGACTGCGATACCTCGATGACGTTTTGCGCTACGGCGTGTGTGACGTGGAGCAAGAGTCCTTTTTGGCCGGCTATCGGGCCGGTGTGTGCGCCCGGCGTGGTGAGTCGAGTTCCATTCTGGAATTGCCAGCTGGTACCTTCAAGACTGCGGCGTGAGTCCCATCTTGGGCCATTTGTCAATCCTCATCGCCGGCGGTGAAGTGTCGCTCATCGCCGGCTGTCTCTCCCCTTACCACAGTTTGTCAAGTCGACGTTAAGTAAGGTACCTGCGTCGGCTTCGCCATGTCGTCGTGTTTAGGAATAGAAGTGCCAGGTAACCTCCTGTTGGATGTTACGAAGGCCGCCATTTCTATCCTCGCCTAATCAGACTCCCCGTAACGCCGGCCGCCTATTTGTACAGTGCTCTGGATGGTCGAGAAGTAAACGACCGAGGGGAAGCCCTTCTCCGTCTGGGCGCTGGAGGAGGTTTTGTGGATAACGCTAATTTGACTGTTGAGGGCGCCCGTGACAGCGCCGCGCGTCCTTCCGACCACGTGGACGCTCGGACCGAGGCCGACCTCGTCGGCCCGCGCAACGTGTGCCCCTGGTGCGCCGGGTCCAACAAGCCACCGTTCTGGGACCCAGAACTTTCGGCTGGCGAACTCTCGCCCGGTCACCACCGGGTCCACGGCTCTGAGGTGTACTGAGAGTCGAGACTCGAATGAGCTTCTCGCTTCACGCCCTGATCTTCAACGGAGAGTGATCATGCAATCCACCACCTTAGTCGAACAGGTCGTTACGGCTCAGGGTGCTCGCCAGCGAGCTGTTCGCCTTCGCTATTCGAGAACGAACGGCAACTGCCTGAGTTTCGTGATTGTCGACATCGAACCGGATGGCCACGAAGACTGGGCCGCACAGGAATCGGGCGAACTCCGCTGGTACCCGTTCACGCCGACACGGGAGGACCGTGATTTCCTACAGGAGTTGATCGAGGCCGGACCTCAGCCCAGTGGATGGCCGCTCCTGGTGGTTCCGTCCCGTCGCCTCCCGCGGTAGGCCGTCTGTACCTCCGAAATCCCTAACCTGTCCTAACTTCTCCGGCACGCGGTCAATTTCGTAGCTTTCACCAAGAGAGGAGCCTGGCTATGTCGCCATGGGAAAACGCTGTCAGTGTGCTGCAGGCCTCCTTCACCGGGCCGATCGCCCGTGGTCTGAGCCTGGTGGCGATTGTGGTGGGCGGGTTGATGTTTGCCTTCGGGGAAGGCGAGTCGAAGCGGATGCTGGCCGGCATCGTGTTCGGCATCGGCATGGCGATCGGCGCCGTCAACTTCATGCGCTGGCTGTTTCCCTGAGGGATGAACAGAGGGTTGGAGCAGAGAGCGATGTCCAAGACGCCAACGGTTCACGCCGTGTACCGGTCGGTTAATCGACCGCTCACCATCTGGGGTGCAGAGCGTCGTCTGTTCTTCCTGGCTCTGATCATGGGCGCGACGACTTTCAACTTCTTCGGAAGCCTGATGAGCGGCCTGCTCATGTTCGTGGTGCTCTTCGCGGGCGCGCGGTGGATCACCGTCACCGATCCGCAAATTCTGCGCATCGCGCTGAACTCGACGAAATTCAGAGCGCGCTACGACCCCGCCCAGTTCGCCGCGTTTTCCATGGAAAGGGCTCCCCGGTGACACGCATCAAGCGCATCCTGAAGGACTACACAGAGTCCGGCGCCTTGAACGTTCTGGTCAGTGTGCACGCCGCTATCGACGAGCACACGCTGATTACCAAAGGCGGGGCGCTGGTCCTGGTGCTGCGCGTCGAGGGAGTCGACTACGAGTGCCTGGATCCTGAACAGCTGGACCATGTGGCCCGGCGGTTTGAAGCGGCGCTCAGGACATTCGATGAGCGATTTCGTGTGTATCAGTACGTTCTCAAGAGAAACCGTCCGCCCCTCGCCAGTCCTGATCACGTCAACCCGGTGGTGCAGGAGGCGGTCGCCGATCGGATCGCGCATCTGAATGCCAAGAGCAATTCTCTCTATTCACTGAACAGCTATCTGGCCCTGGTTTACGAGGCGTCACGCCCGGTTTACGGCGTCAAGCAGCGATTGTCCGAGTGGCTCGAGTCCCCTCGAGCTGCATTGCGCGAAGCGTTCTCCAGCGAACACAAGCTGACGGTTCTCGAAAACGATCTCAAGCGGGCTTCGGAAGCTCTTCACCAGAAGGTCGTGGGCTTCGTCGCGCAGCTGAAGGACGTGCTGAGTCTCGAGATACTCGACAAAGACCAAGCGTTCCGCTTCCTCAGGCGGCTGTTGAACTACGAACCCTTCAAAGCCGAAACGGTCGCTTTGAAATACGACTCGTACCTGGACTTCCAGGCCTGCGATTCAACCCTGGAGTGTCACCGCAATCACCTCCGCTTGGATGAACACCTGATCGAGGTTTTGACCCTCAAAGACCCTCCGGCTCACACCTTCGCGCACCTCTTCGGCGGGTTATTGGAGATTCCGTCGAACTTCGTGATCGTCAACGAATGGAAACGGGAAAGCAACCTGACGATGCGCCGGCTGATCCAGTCCAAGCGCCGACACTTTCACAACAGCAAGTCCTCGTTGATGAACTACATCGGCTCGTCCACCGCAGCCACGCCGCGCGACATGCTGATTGACGACGGAGCGGTGGCGATGGTCGGAGACCTCGGCCATTGCCTTGAGCAGATGGATGTCAACGGCCGGACGTTCGGCCAGTTCTCGATGACCGTGGTGCTCTATGACAAGGATCTGATGACCCTCAAGCGCTCCGTCGCCGAGTGTTTCAAGGTGCTCGGCTCCCATGATGCCCAGCTGACAGAGGAACGCTACAACCTCCTGAACGCCTGGCTGGCCGTCCTTCCAGGTAATGACGTTCACAATCTTCGGCGGCTGTGGCTGTCAGACGCCAACTACGCCGATCTGTCCTTGCTGTTTACGCAGCGGACGGGGCGGACCTGGAACGCGCATCTGGACGCCGAATACCTTGCACTCCTCGAAACCTCAGCCGGTACGCCCTACTTTCTGAATCTGCATTGCCAGGACAACGCGCACACGCTCGTGCTTGGCGCTACCGGCAGCGGGAAGAGCTTCTTCCTGAGTTTTCTCCTGACCCACGCTCAGAAGTACCAGCCCATTACCTACATCTTCGATCTCGGCGGCAGCTATCAGAGCCTGACACGGCTGTTTGCGGGCGACTACGTGCGCGTCGGCATCGACGGTCATGCCTTGGCCATCAACCCGTTCGCTCTGCCTGCGACCCGCGACAACCTTCATTTTCTCTTTTCGTTCTGCCGGGTGCTCATCGAGTCGGGCGGCTACTCGATGAACTCTTCAGATGACCGCGATTTGTCCGAGCAGATCCAGAACCTGTACGCAGTTGAGCCGTCCCAACGACGGCTCTTCACCTTGGCGAACATTCTGCCCCGCGCCCTTCGCGGCCAGCTTCAAAAGTGGATACAGGGCGGCCAGTACGGCGAGCTGTTCGACAACGCCTCCGGCGACATGCAGCTCTCGCGGTTCCAGACGTTTGATTTCGAAGGCATGGAGAAGTATCCGCAGGTGCTCGAGCCGCTGCTCTTTTACGTGCTCCACTGCGCCAACGCCGCGATCTATGACGCGGGGTGCGGGACGACTTTCAAGCTGTTTGTGATGGACGAGGCCTGGCGCTTCTTCCGGCATCCCACGATCAAGCTCTACATCTTGGAAGCGCTCAAAACCTGGCGGAAGAAGAACGCCGCCATGATTCTCGCCACCCAATCTGTCGACGATCTCCGCCGGACGGAGATGCTGGCGGTGGTTGAGGAAAGCTGCGCCACGCGGATGTTTCTGGCCAATCCCGGCATGGACCGCGCCGCGTATCGCGAGCTGTTTCACCTGAACGACACCGAAGTCAACCTGATCACTCGCCTGGTTCCCAAACAACAGCTGTTGGTGAAGCAGCCGGATCTGGCGAAGGTGGTGAGTCTCAGCGTCGACCCAAAAGGGTACTGGCTCTACACCACCGATCCCTACGACACCGAAAAGAAACGCGACGCGTTCGAGCGCTACGGCTTCAGGCAGGGCTTGAACGTTCTCGCTCAAGGAGGATTCCCCGATGAACGGAACCCGTCGCATCGTCACATTGCTCGTGCTGTGTAGCTGTCTGATCGCTGGTCAGGCGTTGGCTGACGAGCAGGCCAGTCGCCAGAAACATCAGAGCCGCCCAGCCACCCAGAAGAGAACTCCGACGAGCCCACCGGAACCGGCGGGCACGGCGTCGACGGGAATCAAGCTGGTTGCGTACCGCAGCAAGGACGTCGCCACGATCAACGCCAAGCTGCGCTTTACAACGCTCGTGATCCTGCCGCCGGGGGAACGCATTCTCGATTTTGTCTGCGGCGATAAGGAATTCTGGGTCATCAACGGTAGCGAGAACCTCGCCTACGTGAAGCCTGCCAAGCCGGGTTCGCAGACGAACCTCAACCTGATCACCGAAAGCGGAAACATCTACTCGTTTCTCCTGAATGAAGTGTCGGACGTGCCGAACGCCACACCGGATCTGAAGGTGTTCGTTGAGTTCCAGGACGATGCGATGACAGCGACTCTAGGTTCCCCGCCGGTTTTCGTGTCGAGGCACCAGTTGGACGACTACCGCCAGCAACTTGAACTGGCCAAAGAGGAGACGCGCCAAGTGAAGGTGGCTTCAGAAGCGGCGATTGACGCGGGCGTGACGAAGTTCATCACGAATGTGCGTTTTCCGTACCGATTTGAGGCCGGTAAGAAACCGTTCTACGTGCGCGCGATGTACCACGACGACAACCTGACGTACCTCCAGGCGAGGCCCGAAGAGACGCCGACGCTGTACGAAATACGCGACGGCAAGCCGAATCTGGTGAACTTTCAGTATCGCGACGGCATCTACGTCGTGGACAAGATCCTCGATAGCGGCTATCTGGCCATCGGCAAAGCAAGGCTCCGCTTTACGCGAGAGGAGTAAGTCATGGCGGACACACCGTCCGATCCGTATACGCCGCCACAGGTCGAGAACCGCTCGAGTAGACCACCGGGCGTCTTGCCGCGCAACGCACAAACGTGGGTGCTGGGAACGGTCGCGCTGTTGATGGTGGTTGTGATCGCCCTGTCCGGTGGTCCGCCAAAAGAGCGCGCTACGTCCACGCTCGCACCGGGCGCGGCTGTAGTCGACCCGAACGCGTCGCGGATCCAGGAATACCGCGCGCGCATCGAAGAGCAGGCACGCAAGCTCGCGTGGGAACAGGCTCAACTGGCACGGAGTCGAGAGACTCCGGCGCCGGTGTCCGGGGATCAAGAGCGACCGCCTGCCGGAATGCCGTACGGCGGTCCGGCTGGGTACTCCGCCTACCCCGCAGCCGACAGCGCCTTATCAGCGGAAAGGCAAAAACGCGCCTACGAGTCGCTGTTCGCCTCGAACATCGCCTTGAGTTATCGCAGCGTCGGGCGGCCCACGGAGCAGCCAAAGACTTCGCTGTTGTCAGTTGGAGGTTCACCAGCCGTTCCTTCTCGCTCTGACGATTCGACGGCACGACTTGCAGCCCCGCAAGCCAGCCGCCCATCGCCCATGGACGTGGCCGCCCAGGAGACCTCGAGCGAGCAGGTGGACCACGCCCCTGAGAAGCCTCGGCACCAGTTCTCCACGGAGCTCAACTGGGCAGACGGCAAAGCGTATCGGGTGTTCGAAGGCAGCGTGATCGAAACGGTGCTTACCAATCGTCTGGACGGCACGTTCTCCGGTCCCGTCAACTGCATGGTCACCACGCCCGTGCACTCGCATGACGGCAGAAAGGTGCTCATTCCCCGCGGCAGTCGTGTCCTCGGCGAAGTGCGGAAGGTCGATGCCTGGGGGCAACAGCGACTGGCCGTTGTGTTTCATCGGCTGATCATGCCGGACGGCTACTCGCTCGATCTCGATCGCTTTCAGGGATTGAACCAGGTCGGCGAAACAGGGTTGGTGGACCAAATCAATCGCCACTATTTGCAGATCTTCGGCGTGTCGTTGGCGATTGGCGCGATCGCGGGCTTAAGCCAGGCCAACACGCGATACGGACCGGAGACGACGGCCGCGGATGTCTACCGGCAGGGCGTGGCGGATAGCCTGTCGCAGTCTTCATTGCGCATTCTGGACAGGTACCTGAATGTGCTCCCGACCTTCACCATCCGCGAGGGGCATCGTCTGAAAGTGGCAATTACGCAGGATTTATCGCTTCCGGCCTACAACCAACATCGGTTGCCGAGCGACCTGTAGAAAGAGGCAACCCATGAAATTCAAGCATTCGCGAAGAGTTGCACTGGCACTGATCTTGGCGCTGAGCGTCGCGACGCGGACCTATGCGTTGTTTGGTTTGGGCGACATCGTATTCGACCCATCCAACTACGAACAGGCCATTCAGCAGCTCCTGCAAATGGAGCGGCAGTACCAGCAACTCGTCCAGACCTACCAGATCCTTCAGAGTCAGTACGAGCAGCTCAAATGGATGGCAAAACAGGTCCCGGTGAACATGGCGGCCCGGTACAGGGCGGCCGTCACTCCTTGGAAGGCTTCCTCAGCCGCGGACACCTACGGCACGGCCGGTAGCTGGACAGCCGGAATCAACACGGGCACCAGTGTCCGGCGAGGCTACTCGCAGGCCACCGAAGAACTGCGCACGTATGGGGAGACGATCAAAGACATTCCTGCGGATCAACTGGAGCGCATCAAGACGGCTTACGGCACCGTCGAACTGACCGACGGCGCCAACCTGAATGCCATGGCTACCGTCGGCTCACTGAGAGCCAACGCCTCGGCAGTCGAATTCGCCATCCAGGGCCTGGAAGACGACTCCCTGTCGGCGGATCCGCGGATGAACACCGAAGTGGCGCTTCTCAACAAGATCAACGCGGCAGCTGTACTGTCGCTTCGCACCGCGCAGGACGCCAACAAGCTGCTGGTGGCTCTCACAGAACAGCAAATCCTGGAAGCGAAGCGTACCCGGGACGCTGAAGCCCGAGCACTCAATCAGCACATTCGCTTTCGCACCGAAGGCCACGCCATCTTGATCGCCCAAGCCGCCGGTGCCAGCCAGGCGATGCGCGACTGGCGGATGCCGTAGGAGAACAGCATGGCCCCTAGCACGATGAACGACCTCTTTTCATTTCTCACGCAGCTCATGACCGAGCACGCTTCGCTCTTCGAGGGGATGGGCGCCCAGATGTTCCGCGGCTTCGCGGTGATTCTGATTGCCTGGTTCGGGATCAAAAGTGCATTGGCGTCCGCTAGCGGCGGGATTGCACCCGGTTTCCACTTCGATCGTTTCGCCGATCTGCTCGTCACGATCGCGTTCGGATTCGCCATGATCTCCTTCTACAGCCGCCCTATTCCCGGCATGGGTGTGAGCTTCTATCACCTGATCATCGATCAGGGCCTGACGCTTGCCAACCAGCTCAATCACTCACTGGTGCAGGACATCTGGGATCGTCTGAACGGTCTGTACTGGGGCCTCGAGGTTCCGGGCCTGACGCTGGCGTTCAACCTGCTCGAAGGGGTGCGGTATCTGGTAACCGTGCTG
Organism: Vicinamibacterales bacterium; assembly: GCA_036258055.1. Lineage (GTDB taxonomy): Bacteria > Acidobacteriota > Vicinamibacteria > Vicinamibacterales > 2-12-FULL-66-21 > DATAEK01. The sequence continues at coordinate 76,400 of DATAEK010000061.1, read as the reverse complement.
TGTCTGCTGGTGGCGGAAGCCGCGGTCTTTGCCGTGATCGCCTTCGGCTATGTGGCGGCCGCGATCGCCGTCCTGCTCGGGCCGATCTTCATCCCCTTCTTCATTGTCCCGCACCTGGAATGGCTGTTTTGGGGATGGCTGAAATCCTTGATCCAGTACGCGTTTTACCCGGTCGTGGCCAATGCCTACCTGTTTGTGTTCGGCAATCTGTTGATCCGTTTCGTCGATGCTCACCCGGCGCCGTACGACGGGGCCATGCTCCTGGTGCTCTTCTTTCCGCTCGTCCTGCTTTTGATTGCTTTCTCCTACGGGGTCCTGAGGATTCCGTCGCTGGTGAATTCGCTCTTTACGGGGCGGTCAGGCGAAGCCGCCGTGCCGCGCTTGTGGTGAGGAGTCCCATGTCCGAGACGATGTGGATGCCGCCGCCGGCCAAGGATGTCCATGCCGCAAGACGGCAGTTCGTGGAGCTCTACGGATCAACGGCGGTAATGAACACCTACCTGAAGATCGCGGTGCTGGCTCTCTGTGGGGTGTGCGTGACACTCGCGTGGTTGACGGTTCGTACGTATCAGCTGTTCCACAACGTCAAGCCACTGGTCGTCCGGATCAATGAACTCGGACGGGCGGAAGCGGTGAATTATCAGAGCTTTGAGTATCGACCCCAGGAGCAGGAGATCAAGTACTTCCTGAGCGAGTTCGTCCAGCGCCATTACAGCCGCATGCGGGCGACCGTGCGCGAGAACTATACGCGCTCGCTGTACTTCCTGGACGGGCGGATCGCCGACGCGGTGATCGAGGCCAACAAGAAGAACAAGACCCTCGAAACCTTCCTCGCCGGCGACGGCGACGAGATCGAGGTGACCGTCAAGAACGTTGCAATTGAGGACCTGCGCCAGGCGCCCTATCGCGCGACGGTCGACTTCGAAAAGGTCCATTACGGAGCGGGAGATCACACCGAACGCAAGCGCGAAAAGTACGTGGCCCATTTCGTGTTTGTCGTAAAGAGCCCGGTGCCGAACGAGATGATCCCGATCAATCCGCTGGGATTGACGATCACCTATTTCCGCGAGGACCAAGCGTTCAACTAGAGGCCGCCATGATCGGAAACGCGCTGTTTGTGACCAGCCTCCTGTTTCTTGCGCTCGGGCTGTTCCTGATGCAGGAGTGCACGTTTTTGATCCCGTACCGCCAACTGCTTTGGGAGCGTTGGGGCGAGGCGCTGATCTGGTTCGGTGCAGCCTTCTTCGTAAATCTGTTCACGGCGGTCTACACGGTGTGGCGAAAGCTGTTTCTTAAAGACACGGGCCGAAAACTCGCGCATCTCGAAAAGCAGTTGCGAACCGATGCCCGTCTGTCCGGCGAGCTGTGGCGTCGGCTACAGGAATGAACAATGGACCGCGACCTCCTGCCGGAAATCGAGCGCGAGCACGCTGGGGTGGAACGGACACCCGACCCTCGCGCGACACCGGAACGGCCATGGGCCGCGCGTGAGAGGGAACTGGTCATCGGCCGCGGCTGTCTGTGGCGCATCAGCCCGGCTGAACGTCAAACGATGTTTGAGGTCGGCCGGTTTCGCACGGTCGCGGTCGAAGACCTACTACGCCATCGGTATCACGGAAATGGGGCCGATCTGCGAGAGGATCTGCGCTCGCTCCAGGCGCAAGGGCTCGTGCAACGGCGCACCGCGTGGATTGGCGGCCGACGCGGAAAACTCGATGTGCTGGTGCTCACGCGGCGTGGAAAGGAGTTCCTGGAGGGCCGCGACCTGGCTTCGGCACAAGCCCTGTACTCGGGTTTCGTCAAGCCGTCGGAGGTTGCGCATGATGCCGCGATTTACCGAATGTTTCAGGCTGAATCCGCACGAATCGTGGCGCAGGGCGGCACCATCCGGCGCGTTGTCTTGGACTACGAACTCAAGAAATGCGTCTACGCGCCGCTCGCAAAGGTCAGGGTGCTGCCGGCGTCCGAATACGCCAAGCGGCAAGCGGCCGTCGCAGAGAGCAATGGACTGAGAGTCGTGCACGGCAAGATTCCGCTGCCTGATCTGCGCATCGAATACCAGACGCGCGATGGCACGAGCGCCCAGGTGGATCTTGAGCTGGCAACGCACCACTACCACGGATCGCATCTTGCGGCCAAAGCAGCAGCGGGGTTCACCTTCTACGCCGCTGAGGGCTCGGCCGCGCGACTGACACGGGTGATGGAAGAACGTGAAATCACGGCCGCCATTTTCGCGCTGTGAGGGACTCTCAATGAGCCAAGTGTCACTGAGCCACGAGGACCGGGTCGAGGCACTCCGGCGGTTCGGGTACACCGAACGGGAGGCGGCCTTCTTGTGCCTGGCGGCTCTTCACGGCGGCTACTTCCTGCGCCGACAGTACTGTCAGTTCCTGGGGAAAGAAGCGGGCGGAACGGTCGCGGCGCTCATCCAGAAAGCCCTGGCGTACGAGCACGCGAAAGCCTCCACGTTCGCGACTCAGACACACGTCTACCACTTGGACACGCGTCCGTTCTATGCGGCCCTCGGTCAGAGCGACAACCGCAACCGACGTAACCGACAACCGGGTGCGATCAAGACTCGCCTGATGGGCCTGGACTTCGTGCTGGCACATCCCCAGCACCGCTATTTGCCCAGCGAACAGGACAAGGTTGAGTACTTCACACGCACGCGGAACATCGACCGGGACCTGTTGCCCACCAAGGTGTACCGATCCAAGAACGGCACCTCTTCGACCGCGCGTTTCTTTGTCGAGAAGTTCCCGATCTTTCTGCGGCAGCAGCCCGGGCAGGATGTTGAAACGGAGGTGGCGTTTTGCTTCGTCGACGGGGGAGCGACCACGGTGTCTACTTTCGAAAACTACCTCTGTCAGTACGCGCGTCTCTTCGCGGCGCTGGCGCAGTTTCAGGTCATGTTTGTGGCGACCCGACCACTGCTGTTTCAGCCGGCAGAAAGGGCGTTCCGGCGCGTGATTCTAGCTCGGAGGAACGGCGAAGATCCCTCTCCGGCCGGCTCGTTGTCGCAGCGGCTTCGTGAGTATTTCGAGGCGCGGCAACGCTACGAGTCTGGGCAGCTTTCTACGTTCGATCGTGCGGCGCTGATACGCCTGCGCGACGACAGGGAAACGTTCTCGGGTGAGCGCTTCGAGTCCCTCTTCGAGCAGTGGAAAGCCTTCAGCGAAGGCGGCCATCCTGAACGTTCGGAGGCGAAAACGACCACTCCGTCCTCCATTTCCGGAACGTTTTCGACGTGTCTGTTGGAGCATTCCTATGACCTCTTTGGCACCCTCACGGCGTTCTGAGAGCGACGCCGCTGGGCGCGCCGGCGCCGACAGCGGAACCAGGAACCGAATCGGTTCGCTGGTCGGCCCCGCTGTCGGCGCTCAACTGCCACAACGATCGAACACGCACGGCACGGCAACCCCGACCACCATCCAAGACAGGAGGCGGTTGCGTGGGCGGGAACGACCCCGGTTTTGGGCGCGCTGCGGCGCCCAAAACCCGCTCCGGTCCGTCGGCCCGTCGGGGGTCGTTCCCGCCCACGCTGGGTGGCTTCGAACCGGGTCGATCGCCGGAAGGGAGACAAAGAAATGAAATCCTACATACCGCGTCAGCCGAAGCACACCAAAGAGCGACTTGAGGTCAAGCTGGAACAGTCGCTTCTGCAGAAGCTCGATCGCTATTGCCAGTACCTCGATAGCGATCGCGAGTACGTGGTCAGCTGCGTGCTGCAGGTGGCCTTCAGGAAAGACAAAGGGTTTGCCGAGTGGCTCGGGTCGCAAGAGGCCGACCATCAGGCGACAGAGCCCGCGCTCGGGCGAAGAGCGCGGTGAGCGGACGATGAAACGCAGGGACGGGTTCTGTGTCGGTGTGAGCGCCTTGCTCGGATGGGCGGCTCTGCACCGATGGCCGTTACCGGAGAACGACCTTCTGTTGCAGCTGGTGCGGCTTGAGAGTCCGTCCTTCTTCTTTGGTCTGAAAGCGATCTACTTCACGATGCTGTTTACCACGCCGTATATCGCCGTGTCGGTGCTCTTCTCACTCGGATACATCTTTGTCAGCCGTCCGAGCGGCGCGATCGCTTCGGTAAAGCTTCCGGCGTACCCGGTGGCGTCGAGGCGGCGATCCCTGTTTCTGGTCGTGGGCGAGGTTCATCATCCCAAGCGCCCGGAACCGGTCGAAGATCCAACCTGGCTAGTCATCCCCGATCGGGGACTCTACACCGGCATCGCCGTCTTCGGTGCCATCGGCAGCGGTAAGACAAGCGGGTGCATGTACCCCTTCACGGAGCAGCTCCTGGCCTACCGCGCATCCGACCAAGAGCACCGGGTCGGTGGGTTGGTCCTGGAAGTCAAAGGGGACTTCTGTCACAAGGTCCGGCGCATCCTCGAGCAGCACGGTCGCGCGAACGATTACCTCGAGGTGAGTCTCGACTCGCCCTACCGGTACAACCCGCTCTATAACGACCTCGACGCCTACACGCTGGCCTACGGCATCGCCAATCTCCTGAACAATCTCTTCGGCAAGAGTCGGGAACCGTTCTGGCAGCAGGCCTACACCAACCTGGTCAAATTCATCATCCTCCTTCACAAAGTGCTCTACGACTACGTGACACTCTTCGACGTGTACGAAGGTGCGATCAACCCGGACGCGCTGGAAAAGAAGATCAAGGAAGGCGAGTGGCTGTGCGAGACGCAGTACGCGGTGATCGGCGTCGACACCTTCATGGCTCATAAGGAGCTTGAACACTACCCGTTCGAGTGCGAACCGTCGGCCGGACGGATGAAGGCCCCGTTCACAGAATCGTTGCAGCGGTGCTTGGAAGAGCGTGGAATCGACTATGAGCTCGTCGCGGATACCGAAGGCTCCGGAAGCGAACGACCGACCTGGAGTGAGGAACGACGTCAACAGTTCGAAGCGGTGAAGCGCTGGTTTTATCAGGATTGGCGCCGGATCGAACCGCGCTTGCGGACCTCGATCGTTGAAGGCGTTGCCGTATTTCTGTCCCTATTCGACGACAACCCCGCCGTCAAGAGAGTCTTCTGCCCGCCCAAGGAAACCTACGACCCGGTTGCCAACCGGGATGGTCGCTACGGCCGGCCGCTGCCGGCCTTCAGCGATCTGGTGGAGCAGGGAGTCGTCTGCGCGTTGAACTTCCCGGTGTCCGCCAACCCGGGCCTCGCCCGCACGATCGGCACCCTGATGAAACTGGATTTTCAACGGGCGATGCTCAACCGCATTCCCCAGATGGAGCGCGATCCCAACCGGCATTGGCGCGAAGCGCTCTTTGTGTGCGACGAGTACCATTCTTTCGCGACGGTCGGCGAGAGCGATCCCAGTGGTGACGAGAAGTTCTTTGCACTCTCGCGTCAGGCCAAGTGCATCCCGATCGTCGCGACGCACAGCTTGAGCTCGCTACGTTCGACGTTGCCGGGTGAATCCTGGCGAACCCTGCTCCAGACGTTTCGAACCAAGATCTTTCTGGCGCTCTCCGATGACTTCAGCGCCCGGACGGCTGCGGAATTGTGCGGCAAGGAGGAGCAGCTCAAGCCGAACTACTCGTTCTCGGAACAAGGCCAGGATGCCGGTATCAGCGTCTTCACCGGCCGCGCCGCAGCGCATCGCGCCTCCATCGGGACGACCAAGGGCTACAGCGTCCAACGGGACTTCGTGTTTGAAGCGAAGGTCTTTGCCGAACTGAAGAACGCCCAGGCGATTGTCTTGGCCTATGACGGGCTGAACCCCCGTCCACCCAGCTACTGCTACCTCAAACCGTACTACCTGGATCCGAACACCTCCTACTTCGAGCAGCTTGCCAAGGAAGAGATCTAGCCGTGAGCTGGGACGTGATCATCCCGTTTCTGCGACCGATCGAGTCGTTCCTGCGTGATCCGGACGTCTCCGACGTCATGGTCAACGGAACGGGCGCGGTGTTCGTTGAGCGGGACGGCCAAATGCGACAGGTGGCGGACGTAGCCATCCCGGAGAAATCGTTGCAGGTCGCGGTGCGCAATATCGCTCGCGTCTTGGGCGACGACATCAGCGAAGAGTGTCCGCTGCTGGATGCCCGGCTGCCGGATGGCTCACGAGTCGCAGCAGTCTTTCCTCCCTGCTCGATTGGCGGCACCACGCTCACCATTCGCAAGTTCCAAAGCAAAAGGTACACGGTCGAAGAGTTGGTGCGAGTCGGTACGCTGACCACGGATCTCCTTGATCGAATGCGGGAGGCGGTCGGGAGCAGGCAGAACATTCTGATTTCGGGCGGGACCGGAACGGGTAAGACGACCCTCCTGAATGCGTTGGCGGCCTTCATTCCGGACGAAGAGCGCCTGGTCGTGATCGAGGACACCTCCGAAATGCAGATCGACAAACCGAACCTCGTGCGTCTGGAGGCCCGGCGGGAACGGCCGGACCTTCGGGCGGTCACGATGCGTGAGTTGCTGAAAGCCACGCTGCGCTTGCGGCCGGATCGAATCCTGCTCGGTGAAGTTCGAGGGGAAGAAGCGTTTGACCTGCTGCAGGCGCTCAATACCGGCCATGCGGGAACGCTCTCGACGATTCACGCCAATTCGGGTCGCGAGGGGCTGTCTCGTTTCACAACCTGCGTCCTGCAATCGGGCGTGAGTCTCCCTTACCGGGCGGTCCGCAGGAGCATCGCGGAATCCGTGAATCTGCTCGTGTACCTGTCTCGGCGGCAAGGCAAACGCTTCGTCACCGAAGTGCTTCAGGTTCGCGGTTACGACCCGGATCAGGATCGGTACGAACTGGAGCAAGTCTATGAGCGATGAACCAGCCGCTCTTGCGCCCAAAGAAAAAACTCACCAGATCGCTGAAGAGGCTCTGCAACGGCTTTCGGCGGAGTTGGCGGCCGGGCGCAGCGGCACGCTTAAAGCCTACCTCGCGGCAATGGGTCGCTTTCGTCATTACAGCTGGGGAAACGTCCTCTTGATCACTGAGCAGCGGCCGACGGCCACCCGCGTCGCCGGGTACCACGTGTGGCGCGAACTCGGCCGCACCGTCCGGCGCGGCGAAAAGGGCATCATGATCTTTGCTCCGGTCCTTGTGAAGGAACCCGACCGGTCTCACGCTGCGGAGCCGGCCAAACCGGGCGAGATCTTTCGCCTTTCGGGTTTTCGGACTGCCTACGTTTTTGACATCAAGCAGACCGAAGGGCGACCGCTACCGGAGTTTGCCCGGACGCTGGGCGACCCCAAAGAGTTCGCCGACAAGCTGAAAACAATTGTCGCCGAACGCGGCATCGCGCTCACCTACGACCCCACCATCGCGCCGGCACTCGGCGTGTCAACCGGCGGCACTATACGGCTGCTGCCGAGCCTTTCGCCTGCCGAGGAGTTCTCCGTGCTTGCGCATGAACTCGCTCATGAAATGCTGCACCATCAACCGGCCAGCGGCGGGATGCCGAAGGTGGTGCGCGAGACGCAGGCCGAAGCGGTCGCCTTCGTCGTTAGCCGCGGAATTGGCCTGGAGACCGGCAGCGCGGCCGCCGACTACATCGCGCTTTACAACGGGGACGCCAGAACGCTCACCGAGTCGCTGGGCGCAATTCAGGAGGCTTCTTCCCAAATCTTGAAGGATCTCTTGCCGGAGGAGCGACCTGGTACGACGCCAGCCAGGTCGGCTGGTTCAGGACGCGAACGAGACGCCGGTCCGACGAAGCAGCCCGGTGAACATACACCCGACGACTTGTCCCCAGGACGGTCTTTCACCGGTCCGGACCTATCCGACTCGATCGCGCAGAACCGCTGAACCATGACCTTGACCCGCGCATTGTTCGGCAGCGCCAAAACGGACTGGGAGACACCACCCGACCTGTTCGCGGTGCTGAACCGAGAGTTCGCCTTCACGTTTGACGTGTGCGCGACGCCGACCAATCACAAGTGTGCGGCGTACTTCACCTGCGCCCAGGATGGTCTGCGACAGCGATGGACCGGCGCCTGTTGGATGAATCCACCTTACGGCCGCAGGATCGCGGCCTGGGTCGCAAAGGCTCGCCGGGAAGGTCGCCACGGTGCGACTGTCGTCGGTCTTCTGCCGGCCCGAACGGACACCGCTTGGTGGCAGGACACGGTCATGAGAGCCCGAGAAATCAGGCTCTTGCGCGGCCGAATCAAGTTCGTCGGCGCAGCGTCGCCCGCGCCGTTCCCGTCCGCTGTAGTGATCTTCAAAGAGAACCGGCCGAAACGCATCGGGCCGCGCGTCGTTGCCTGGGATTGGCGACGGCGCGCTCGCGCCCGCCCCACCCGCACGAGTTGTCCCCGTGCAGCTGTTTCTCCCGCTCGAGCCGCGTGACGACCGCCCGGGGTTTACAATGGCCCTGGTTGCGCCGGATCAACGACGAAAGGACAACCGGTCCATGCGTCGAAGATCAGGACAGAGCGGACAGATCGTCCGTAAAGGAAACACATGGCACGTTCGGTTTTACGTAGATGTGCCGGGCCAGCCGAAACGGCTTCGCAAATCCGTTCCGGTGGGCCCGGCAGTTGGAAAGGAGAAGCTCACCAAACCAGAAGCGGTTCGCAAGGCCGGAGAAATTGTCCGGTCCGCTGGCGTCAACACAGTTGAACACCTGGAGCAGGCGGTCCGTCCCCAACCGGTTAAGACGTTTCAAGACCGTGTCGAGTGGTGCCGGAAAAACCACAAGGCATGGACGGATGGGAAGCCCGGGCCGATCGCAACGATGGAAGGTCATCTCGCAAAGCACATCCTGCCGAGGTTTGGGGCATTGGCGGTGGAAGAGATCACCGAAACGGTGGTTCAGGAATTCGTCGCGGATCTTAAACGAACCACGTTCGATTGGCGTAAACCCAACGGCACGTTGATCAAAACGTATCGCTTGAGCCGCAAGACGGTCTTGAACATCGTAGGTGTCGTCAAGCTCGTCCTCGGTCGGAAGGTGTGGATGACGTGGGATCTCGATCTCGGGAAGCCCAATCGCCCGAAGCAACGGTACTTTACGCAGGACCAGCTGCGCCAAATCATCGAGGGCGCACCCCACCAATACCGGATCCTGTTTGCGCTACTTGGAGGCACAGGGATGCGGATCGGCGAGGCGGCGGGATTACACCTCGATGATCTCGACTTGGACAACGGAGTGATCCACGTGAGACGGTCAGTCTGGAAGGGACAGGAGCTCGACCCCAAGACGGAGAACGCCGTGCGTGACATCGACATCGATCCGGCGCTCGTCGCCTTGTTGCGCGAGCACATCGGGTCGAGCCAACGAACGCGCTTGTTCGAAGCGCGCAACGGCGCACCGCTTGCGGCGGGCAACATCCGCAACCGGATACTGCATCCGTTGCTCGCCAAACTCGGCATTCCGAAAGCCGGGTTGCACGCGTTCCGGCATTCTCGAGTAACCGTGCTGCGCAAAAACGGCACGCCGGTCGATCTGCAGAAACAGTGGATCGGTCATTCCAGTTTGAAGACGACGGACAGGTACTCCCACACCGATCAGGAATTGGAATACCGCCGGGAAGCGGCCAGCCGGGTGGGGCTGGATCTCATTGTTGGACCCAGAGAGTCTAGTTGGACCCAACCAACACCAGAAGGAGAGACGACCGTAAAAGCTACTGCGTGAAGGGGATCAAGTGGCGCGCCCTGCAGGACTCGAACCTGCGACCTCCTGGTTCGTAGCCAGACGCTCTATCCAACTGAGCTAAGGGCGCGAAGGGCAGCAACGCCAGGAACTCGGCACCTCCATACAGGGCACCAATCCCGGCAAAGCAAACACAAATTCTAACATACGGCAAAAACGGGGCTCAACTAGACCCGCGCCAGCGGCCACACGACAACATCCTGACGCTTCGAGAAATGGAGGAGCGGCGGCGCGTCAGGCAGCCGCACGCCTGCCGCGGACGCCATCGTGTTGACGGTGAACTCGGCCTCGGCTGACTGGAGCGGCCACGGCGGATGCTGGATCTCGCAACGCGCCGGACGCCCGCGGCCATCGAGCGCATAGAGACAGTAGCGTTCGGTCAGGAAATGCTCGAGCGATCCCGGACGCGGCGCGACGGGCGGGGCGATCGGACGGTACGAGGCGATGAACTCCGCGGCAGGCCCAGACGTGCGACGGCTGCGGTAGTGAATCGCGGCGTCGCGATCGGAGAGGGTCATCTCGGCGAGGTAGTAGGGCAGATGGAAGAACCGGCGTGCGACTCTGACCGCGATCGGATTCGTAGCGTCGAGGCTGAAGAAGTACACGCCGGGTTTGTCTTCCACTCGCACGTAGGTGCGCACGTTCAGCTCCGGGAACGCTGACAGCCACGGGAGCGCCGGCACACCTCGAGGCGTGACGTTGCTCATGTGAAAAGGCACGACGCCGACCCACGCGATCCCGTCGAACGTGTCGAGAGGCAGCGAGACCGGAAGATATGATGCGAGCGCCTCAGCGTCGACAGGCCAATGTGCGAAGAGCAGATCGTGCCAGCTCTGGGTCATGATCCACGGCGTTGTCGGCATGGGCCAGGGTCGGTGGGCGATGGCAGTCAGGATGCGCTGATCGAACTCGGGAGACGGGATCACAGGTGATTGGGAGATCAGGGTTATCGATCTCGGGTCCGGTCAAAGCCGGACGTCAGAGTAACGTGACGGCACGGACATCAGTGAAAACCGCTCGAATTGGAGCGCGACACAGGCCGATCGAGACCGAAGCCTTGCTCGAAGAGTCCGGGCAGTGCGATCGGCAACCGGCCGCCGATTGCGGCCTCGCCGGCAATCGCACGCACCGCTGACGCTTCGGCGCGATCGTAGAAGTCGTAGGTGATGAGCATCACCGGCAACTCAGGCATGAACATCGGCACGTACGGATTGCCAAAGAACGTCGTCACGAAGGGCTTGCCTGACGTCGCGGTGAGCCGGGACACATCCTGCAACAGGCGTTGGAGCGGCGGCGCAAGATCCATGCGTCCGCTTCCTGACGCTGCCCTCACGAACACCGACGCGACGATCGCGTCGTATCGCGGCGCAGTCGCCTTCACGAGCTCGATCTCCGACGCCGTCGTCCGGTCCGACAGCTCGATTGACGTCACGTTCGGCCACCGCTTGCGCAGCTCTGGAATGAACGTCCGGCTCGGCGCGGCAATCCGCCATCCGCTCGGGTAGTCGAGGACAGACAGATAGAGGACACTCGCTCCGGCCGGCACGCGCAGGGGCACTTGATTGCGCGCGTCCTTGACGAGCGTGATCGAACGCTGGCTGACCGTGTCCGCCACGGCCTGGTTCGCGCGTGTGCCGACGATGGTCGGGAGCGCGTCGAGGCTGACGACACGCGAGCGATAGAGACCGGCCGCGGCCTTCGCGCGAAGGATCCGCTCGACCGACGCGTCCACCTGCGCCTCCGGGATTCGGCCGGTTTTCACCGCATCACGGATCGCCCCGAACGCCGCCCCGTCGTCCGGCGAGTGGAGGACGAGGTCGTTGCCCGCGGCAATGGCTCTGACGGCGGCTTCGCCGGCCGAGTACATCGCGGTCACGCCGGCCATGCCCATCGAGTCCGTGTAGATCAACCCGTTGAAGCCGAAGTCCTTTCGCAGCACGCCGGTCACGATCGGCGCGCTCAATGTCGTCGGCGTATTCGGCGACGGATCGAATGCGGGCATCTCGATATGCCCGGTCATGACCGCCTGCGCGCCGGCTGCGATTCCGGCTCTGAACGGCGGAAGCTCGATCTGATCGAGCCGCTCCCGAGGATGCTTGATGATGGGCAAACCAAGATGCGAATCGACGTCGGTGTCGCCGTGACCGGGAAAATGCTTCAGCGTCGCCATCACCCCCGCTTCCTGCAATCCGCGGACGTACGCAACTGCGAGACGACTGACGAGCGCAGGGTCTTCACCGAAGGAGCGGGTGTTGATGACGGGATTGCGCGGGTTGTTGTTGACGTCCACGACCGGCGCGAAGTTCACATGAACGCCGAGCGCCCGCGCCTCGACGCCCGTGATCCGGCCGGCTTCGAATGCCAGCTTCTCGTCCCGCGCCGCGCCGAACGCCATCGCGCGCGGGAACGTCGTCGCGCCGTTGATCCGGAAGCCGACGCCGGTCTCGAAGTCCGCACTATTGAGGAGTGGCACGGCGGCGATCGCCTGGAGGCGATTCAGGATCGACGCGGCCTCGAGCGGCTGACCGAGGATCACCGACCCGTACGTCGGGTTGAGCAGCACCGCCGGAGCGGGCTCCACACCCCCGAACAGGTGAAAGCCGCCGATGTGGTAGTCGCGCGTCGTGCGCGCGAGATCTTCGAACTCCTGCGAGTCGGTGCTCAGGAACGTCGAGGGCAAGGACGAGACCAGCATCTGACCCACCTTGTCCTCGAGGGTCAACTTGCGCAGCGTCGTGTCGACCCATTTCTCGGCAGTCTTGTCGAGTGCCGGCGGCGCGGGTGACTGCGCGAAGAGCGCGGTCGAAATCACGGCGCAGACCGCCACCGCGCGCAGGAGCCACGAATGCCTGAGCATCCCCGAATTCTAGCGCGGGCCGCGGGCTGGAGACGTCCCAAATGTTCAGCGTGCAGGGTGCAGCGTGCAAGGTGCGCACGGGCAAGGTGCGGGGTGCGGCGTGATACGTGCTGTGCAACGTGCGGCGGCGGCAGCGCGGTCAGCGGACGGCGGATCGCGGACCGCGACAAGAAACACGAGATCGCGACCACAACGCGCGTCACTGTTCCCCCAGCCATATAATCGATGCCGTGAGCACGGCCCTGCACCGCAAAGACGCGCCGAAGTCAGTGCGCTGCTTCGTGCTTACGATCAGCGACACGCGAACCGAGGCGAACGATACGAGCGGCGACGCGATTCGCGAGCTTCTGAGCGGGGCGGGGCACGAGTTGGCGGGGCGACTCATCGTTCGTGACGATCCCGATGCCGTCCGCGCGACCGTGATCGCTCAGGCGGCGAACGCTGATGTGATCATCACGACCGGCGGCACCGGGGTCACCGCGCGCGATAGCACCTACGAAGCGATCAGCGGCGTGCTCACCAAGCGGTTGGACGGCTTCGGCGAGTTGTTCCGCATGCTCAGCTACGCAGAGGTTGGCTCCGCCGCGATGCTGAGCCGCGCGACCGCGGGTACGATCGAACGAACGGCGGTCTTCTCTCTGCCGGGATCGGAACACGCGGTTCGCCTGGCGATGACGAAACTGATTCTTCCGGAGATCGGGCACGTCGTGGGGGAGTTGCGACGATAGTGCGCGGGACTCGGTACTCGGCGCTCGAGGTTCGGGGTTCGGGCGGCTCGCGTGATCGCGTTCAGCGAACGGGTTATGCGCGCAGGCTCGGCTGGCATTATTCAGTGCTCGCGGGGCCCCACCCCCGCTCGCGGCAGCCTCGCACATTCGTGCTCGGCCGCAGTCGCAGGCGCTGCTGATTCAGTACCCGGTCGTATCCCAGCGGCAGCCCAGCACGGCCAAAAGGCATGGGATGGCAATCCGAGCGCCGAACGCCGAATACCGACTAAGAGAGACGAGAGATGACCAGCAGAACCATGCGGCCCATTCGTGAAACGATTCCGCTCGATGAAGCGCTGACGCTGATGATGGAATCGGCAACGCCGGTGCAGTCGGCCGAGCGCATCCACATCGGCGAGGCCAACGGCCGCGTCATCGCTCAGCCGGTCGTGTCCGCGGTTGACGTCCCGCCGTTCGATCGCGCGGCGATGGACGGCTACGCGGTGATCGCGGAGGACACGTTTGGCGCCGGGCCGTACGATCCCCGATCGCTGACCTGCATCGAGAAGGTCTACACGGGTCAGGTGCCGTCTCGCCGCGTCAGCCACGGAGAGTGCATCGAGATCGCGACGGGTGCGCCGATGCCCGAGGGCGCGGATGCGGTGGTGATGGTGGAAGAGACGGAACGCGCGGACGCGAGCGTTATCCGTGTGCTCACGCCGGTCTACCCGCGTCAGCATGTCGGCCGGCGGGCGGCTGACATCGCGTCGGGTCAGACGCTTCTCGAACAGGGCGCCGTACTGAACCCGAGCCGCATCGGTGCAATCGCCGCCACCGGCGTGACGGAGATCGAGGTCTTCGCGCGACCTCGTGTGGCCATCCTCTCGACGGGCAACGAAATCGTCGAACCGGGCCGACCGCTCGCCGCGGGACAGATTTACGACATCAACCGCTACACGCTGTCGGCGGTCATCACCGCCCATGGCGGGACGCCTGTGGTCCTGCCGACCGCTCTTGACACTATCGACGACCTCGCCGCCGCGGTCCGGGCGGCCGCGGGTCATGACGTGCTGGTGTTCTCGGGCGGCAGCTCCGTCGGCGAACGCGATCTGATCCTCGACGTCCTCCAGCGGCTGGGCGAAGTGATCTTCCACGGCATCGCGGTGAAGCCCGGCAAGCCGACGGTCTTCGGACGAATTGGCAATCAGCCGGTCTTGGGAATGCCCGGCTATCCGACCTCATGCCTGTCGAACGCGTACATGCTCCTCATCCCGCTGCTGCGGCGACTCGCACGCCTGCCCGATCATCGACCGCAGACGACGACCGTGCCGCTCGCGCGGCGCGTCGTGTCCACGACGGGACGGCATCAGTTCTACTCAGTGAAGCTGGTGGACGGTCAGGCCGTGCCAGCGTTCAAGGCCTCGGGTGACATCACGAGTATGTCGCAGGCTGACGGCTACATCGAGATCCCGGCGCAGACCGACATCGTGGAAGCAGGAGAGATGGTGGAGGTGAAACTCTTCTAATTGCCAAGAGTGTCCGAATCGATCAGCGGTCGCGACGATCGTGTTCGAACCGGTAATCCGACGATTCTGGCAGTTGCGGCGATTCTGGCCATCGCATGTCGAAGACGTCCCTTCTCACCACCGCCCCTCCGTTCGAGTTGCCGACGCAGAAAGGCGACCGCGAGTCACTGCAGGACTTTCTGAACAAAGGTCCGGTGCTGCTCGCGTTTCACCGCGGCACGTGGTGACCGAACTGCCGACGCCGGTTCGGTGAACTGGCAGAACATTCTCCCGAATACACGGCTCGAGGGATCCAGGTTGTGGCCGTAGTCGCGCAGTCGTCGGCGGTTGTACGGCGGTATGTCGAGGACGCGGGACTGCCGTTCAACATCCTCGTGGACGAGTCGCGCGAGGTGCTGAAGGCCTACGGCGTCTGGCACCGGTTCGGCCTCGATGCCTGGAACATCGCGCGCCCGGCGCTATTCCTGATCGATCCGTCAGGATCGATCCGCTACTCGTTCATCGGCGAGAGCCAGGAGGAGTTTCCGAGCCACGAGGAGATCGAGGCGGCGCTGGCGAAGCTGACGCTGTAGGCCCGACCGTGAGGCCGGGCCTACCAGAATTATTTGAACCGCTTGTTGACCGCGTCCCAGTTCACCACGTTCCACCACGCGGTCAGGTAGTCGGCGCGACGGTTCTGATACTTCAGGTAGTAGGCGTGTTCCCAGACGTCCACGCCGAGGATGGGTTTCTTCCCTTCCATCAGCGGGCTGTCCTGATTTGCCGTGCTCTCGATCACCAGCTTGCCGCCGGCGTCGATGAGCCAGGCCCAGCCGCTGCCGAACCGGCCGAGCCCTGCCTTCTGAAGCTGCTCCTTGAACGCATCGAAACTGCCGAACGACGACTTGATGGCATCACCGATCGCGCCGCCCGGCGCTCCACCCTTGCCCGGCCCCATGATCTCCCAGAACATCGTGTGGTTCACGTGCCCGCCGCCGTTGTTGCGGACCGCGGGGCGGATGTCCTCGGGCACGCTGTTGATGCCGCGGACCAGATCCTCAGCGCTCTTCTGCTGCAGCTCGGGATGCTTCTCGAGCGCCGCATTCAGGTTCGTGACGTACGTGCCGTGGTGCTTGTCGTGGTGGATCCGCATCGTCTGTTCGTCGATGTGCGGCTCCAGGACCTTGTAATCGTAGGGCAGCGGTGGAAGTTCGTGCGCCATCAGCTCTCTCCTTCTTCCGTCGTCCGGACAGACTTCTGATCCTATAACAGTCGGCGCACTGGCGACTCAGCGGGAGCTGACGCTCAAACGTTCAGCGTGCACCGTTCAGCGTGCGGGCGTGCACCGTGGCGGGTGCGACGGGCAGGGTGCTGTGCAAGGTGAGGACGTGCTGACGTCCAGCGAGGACAGCGGGTATCAACCCGCCGACAGCAGCCAGCAGCCAGCGGACAGCGGACAGCGACAAGTATCAGCTCGGCCTAGGCCGCCAACATCCGATCCAGCGCGAGCCTGGCGAGCGATTTCGTCGGTTCCGGAACGACGATCTGGTTGTGGATTTGACCGTCAACCAGGCCTTCAAGAATCCACAGCAGGTGATTCGGCGACACGCGGAACATCGTCGAGCAGAGGCAGCCGAATGGATCGAGCGTGACCACGGTCTTGTCGGGTGCGACGTCGTGGGTGAGCCGGCTGACGAGGTGGACCTCCGTCGCGACGGCCCAGACGCTGCCCGCGGGCGAGTTCTTGACAGTCGTGATGATCTGCTCGGTCGAACCGCTCGCGTCAGATGCCTGGACGACGTCGAGCGTGCACTCGGGGTGCGCGATGACCTTGCCTTGGGGGTACTTCTTCCGGAAGGCATCGACCTGCTGCACCGTGAACCGCGTGTGCACCGAGCAGTGACCCTTCCACAAAATCAGGCGCGCGCGCTTGATGGCGTCCGGCTCGAGGCCGCCCCAGATCTCGTTGGGATCCCAGACCACCATCTCATCGAGTGAAACGCCCATCGCGTACGCGGTGTTGCGCCCCAGATGCTGGTCGGGAAGCATCAGGAGCTTCTCGCCGCGCTCCCACGCCCACGACATGATGGCTCGCGCGTTGGTCGACGTGCAGACGATGCCGCCGTGCTCGCCGCAGAAGGCTTTGATGGCGGCGGAAGAGTTGATGTAGGTCACCGGGATCACGCCTGCCCGTCCGCTGTCCGTAGCGTCGGTCGCAATCCCCATTTCACCAAGCTCGCGCCAGCACATGTCGAGCTGATCGGGCGCCGCCATGTCGGCCATCGAACAGCCGGCGGCGAGATCCGGCAACATCACCTTCTGGTGCGGCGCGCGGACGATGTCCGCGCTTTCGGCCATGAAGTGCACACCGCAGAAGACAATGAACTCGGCCTTGCCTCGGCTCGCTGCCGCCCGCGCAAGCTTGAGCGAGTCGCCGGTGTAGTCAGCGAACTTGATCACCTCGTCGCGCTGATAGTGATGTCCGAGGATGACGACGCGTTCGCCAAGTGTGCGTTTCGCCTCGGCAATTCGCGCGTCCATCTCGTCGTCTGACAGCCGGAGGTAGCGCTCGGGCAACGGCTGACGCTCACCGATGCTCGCCTTTTCGACCTCTGTGAGGAGCTTGATATCCATCTGATTGATCGGAGGTTACCCTACCGATACCGCAATTACTGTACCAGAGCGACCTTCGCGGGAACCTCATCCGGCGCCTCGGGTCCGGTGACGACGTTGTAGAGGGTGTCGCGCTCGATAGGCGCGCGGCCGGCACTGCGGATGAGCCGGCGAATCGCGGACGGGGTCATCGCCTCCGGCGTTCGCGCGCCGGCCATGTGGTAGATCTTCTCTTCCTGCACGGTACCGTCGAGATCGTCGACGCCGAACCAGAGCGCGATCTGCGCCACGTCCACACCACTCGCAATCCAGAATGCCTTCACGTGCGGAATGTTGTCGCACATCAGCCGCGCGACGGCGTGTACACGGAGCGTGTCCGTCGCGCTCGGGGCCGGCAACTTGCGCATCTGGTTGTTGTCGGGGTGAAACGCGAGCGGAATGAATGCTTGAAGCCCGCCCGTCCGGTCCTGGAGTTCACGCGTCCTGATCATGTGATCGACGCGTTCCTCCATCGTCTCGATGTGGCCGTAGATCATCGTCACGTTCGAGCGCATGCCCAGGCCGTGCGCGAGACGGTGAATCTCGAGGTAGCGATCGGTACCGCACTTGTCGTGACAGATCTTGCGTCGCACGCGCTCAGCGAAGATCTCCGCGCCGCCGCCGGGCAGTGAGTCGAGGCCGACCGCCTGGAGCTCCCGCAGGACCTGTTCGTCGGTCATGCCATACAAGTCGGCGAAGAACGCGATCTCGACGGCCGTGAAGCACTTCAAGTGAATGTTCGGCCGGATCCGCTTGAACCCGCGGAGTAGATCCTTGTAGTAGTCGAACGGCAGATCCGGATGCAGGCCGTTGACGACGTGGATTTCAGTCAGCGGCTGGTCGGCGCGCACGCGAAGCTTGTCCCACGCTTCGTCGAGCGCCATGGTGTACGAACCGGGATCGCCGGGCTTGAGCCGCGCGAACGAGCAGAACAGGCAGCTCGCCACGCAGACGTTCGTCGCTTCGATCCGGATGTTGTAGTTGTAGTAGGTCCGGTCCTCGTGACGACGCTCCCGCTCGCGGTTCGCCAGCCACCCCAGCGCGAGCAGATCCGGGCACTCGAACAGGCGGACGCCGTCCTCGAGATCGAGCCTGACACCGGCGTCGACTTTCGCGACGACCTCGCCGAGACCGCAACGCTCGAGACGATCGCGCATATCAGCCAATGCCCATCACCTGCACCCGGACGGTCCGCGATCGGGGCCCGTCGAGCTCCGCGGACAGGACCCGCTGCCATTGTCCGAGCACGACGTCGCCGGCGCTGACCTGCAGCGTCAGGCTGTGACCGAGCATGATTGCGCGCAAGTGCGCATCGGCGTTCATGCGATCGCAGTCCGAATGTTCAGGATCGTTGTGCAACCAGGATGCTTCGCGCTCGACCAGACGGCCGAGCAACTGCTTGATGTCGGCGTGCAGCGCCGCCTGCGCTTCGTTGATGAACAGAGCGAAGGTCGTGTGCATCGACCAGACGCTGACCACGCCTTCACGGATGCCGGAGCTCCGGACGAACGCCTGGATCTGCGCGGTGAGGTCGATGAGCTCGAGGCGCTCGGTGGTCTCGACAGCCATGAGTTCGGCCCGTACGAGCATCCCTCCGCTCGTGGCTGACACCCCTTCCGGCGGGGTGTTCCGGGTCGTGATGATCGAGCTCTTGCTCATGCATCCTCGTCGGGCGACGGCCGCAACTCCGGCTCCGGTGGGGCAGTCGCCAAACACTCTATCTTACTGGAAACACAGCAGAAGGAGCAACGCGTGCTATACTCGCCGGACCATTGACGCCGAGGCAGTGCTGACGCGCTGCTTCTGCCCGGCGACCACGCGAAGTGGGGTGTGAAGCCCCCGCGGTGCCGCCACTGTAAGCGGGGAGTTCCATCGCCCGATGCCGGTTCCGACCGGCCGCCACTGCACGACCCGGCGCTCATGCCGGGTGCAGACGTGTGGGAAGGCGTGGTGATGGGGCAGCGATCCGCGAGCCAGGATACCTGGCGCCGGGCCGTCCTTTTCATCGGCGCGACAGCACGCCGAGAAGGAGTCCCGTGCAGACATCGCTCGTCCGATCGATCCTTCTTTCCTTCATCGTTTTCACCTCTCTCGTTCAGGTCGCGCTCGCGGGTCCGGTTATCGGCCGCGTCGTCGATCCCGATGGCCGCGCCGCGCCAGGCGCCACGATCCTTCTCGTCCAGGGCACATCGATCGTCGCCAGCGCAGTTACGGACGGCGACGGTCAGTTCGCCGTCCAGGCGCCCAGCAACGGCAGCTTCGAGCTGCGGGTCGCCCTCGACGGTTTCCGCTCGGAGCCGCTGAAAATCACCGGTGACACAGAGAGCCACGAGGTCGGCACGATCACGCTCGCGGTGAGCGCCATCTCAGAATCGATGCTGGTGTCGGCATCGCAAACCGACATCCCGCTGACCACGACCTCATCGAGTGTCACGGTGATCACCGGTGAACAGCTCGAGGCGCACCAGGTCGAAAGTCTCGGTGACGCGCTGCGCGTCGTCCCTGGCCTGTCCGTCGCCGCATCGGGCGGCCGCGGAGCGATCACGTCAGTCTTTCCCCGCGGCGGTGAGTCAGATTACTCGCTCGTCTTCGTCGACGGTGTTCAGGCGAATGCCTTCGGTGGCGGATATGATTTCGCGCACGTCCCGATCGCAAACATCGATCGCATCGAGATCGTTCGCGGACCGCAGAGCGCGTTGTACGGGTCAAATGCCATTGGATCGGTGATTCGCGTCATTACGAAGCGCGGCGGTCCGCCGTCAGTCGAGGGTTCGGTCGAGGGCGGCAGCTTCGGGACGAGCCGGCTGATCGCGTCGACAGCGGGCGGAATCGACACCTGGCAGTGGGGCCTCGCCGCCGAGCGGCTTGCAACCGACGGAATGAACGGCGAGATCGCACCGGCTGGCGAGACGGTCGTCAACGACGACTACACGCGGCACAGCGTGGCGGGCGGCATCGGCTGGACGCCAAGAGCCGGCGCCGGTCTCCGCGCTGACGTGAATTACCTGCGCGACGAACGCGGGTTCCCTGGGCCCTTTGGTTCGAACCCTGCTGGGGTCTTTGAGGGTATCAATTCCGTCGCCCGCGGGAACGATGAACGATGGCTGGCGTCCCTCTCAGGTGCGGCACCAATCAACAGCCGCGTCCGCGTCCAGGTGCAGGCAGCGCACTCGAGCATCGACGACGAGTTCGTGGATACGTTCGGGCCGTCGACGTCGTCCTCACGACGCACCAGCGCGCGCGGCCAAATCGATCTGCGGGCCTCGAGCGATCTCGAAGGTTCGGCCGGTCTGGAGTATCAACACGAACGCGCGAACAGCACGTTCATTACCGACGGCAGCGCCAGCGAGGTTCCTGTCGAGCGCGGCCTGACCGGCGTCTTCGCCGAAGCGCGGTGGCATCACGCCGCGCGCGTATTTCTGACGGGTGGCGTACGCGTCGATCGCATCACCCGCGATGCGCTGCCTGGAGGTTCTTTCGGGCTGCGCCCGGACTTTGGCGATGACACGGTCGTGTCGGCGAATCCGAAGATTGCGATCGCCTGGTTCGTTCACTCGACTGGGGGGAACTTCACGAAGGTGCGGGGCTCGGCCGGAACCGGCATTCGCCCGCCCGACGCATTCGAGATTGCCTTCACCGACAACCCGTCGCTCAAGCCGGAGCGCAGCAAGAGCTTCGACGCGGGGATCGATCAGTCATTCATGGCCGGTCACGTCCTCCTCGAAGCGACGGCGTTCTTCAACCGCTACGACGACTTGATTGTGGCAGTCGGCTCGTTCCAAGGATCCAGCCGGTATCTGACCGACAACATCTCCAACGCTCGCGCAGCTGGACTGGAGACGGCCGCAACGCTTCGCGCGCGGCGCAGCGGCCACGTGCCGCTGGACCTGGAGTTGCGCGTGGGATACACGTTCCTGAACACGGAGATCCTCGCGGTTGACAGCGGGGACGGCGCGCCGCGGCCGTTCGTGCCCGGCGACCAGCTGTTGCGGCGTCCCACGCATGTGTTTTCGGTTGATGCGCTCCTCCAGGCCGGGCGACTGACCGGGTTCGTGCAGGGCGGCGGACGCGGAGAGATGGTGGACGTCGAACCGACGCTCGGCGCCTCCGGCGGCATGTTCGAGAATCCGGGTTACGCAGTCTGGAACGTGGGCGCCTCGTTCAGGCTCGTGCCGCACATTGAGATCTACGGCCGCGTGACGAACATCTTCGATCGCGCGTACGAAGAAGTGCTCGGGTACCCCGCTCTCGGCCGTGGGGCTTACGCGGGATTGCGCGTTGCTGCAGGCCGCTGACGTCACGTTCGGCTACGGAGAGACGCCCGTTCTTCGAGGCGTCTCTCTCGAGGTCCCCGACAGCGGGTTCGTCGGCATTCTCGGCCCGAACGGTTCCGGCAAAACCACGCTGCTGCGGATCCTCGCTGGCACCCGCGTGCCGTCGGCCGGGCTGGTCAGACTCGATGGGACGGACCTCGCGCGGATTCCTCGAACGCGTCTCGCGAGACGGATGGCGGTCGTTCCGCAGGAGACCCACCTCGCGTTCGACTACACCGTCCTCGAAATGGTGTTGATGGGGCGGTACCCGCACCTCGGCGCGTTCGAGCTCGAGGGGCCGTCGGATCTTCAACACGCCCGTCAGGCGCTCGAGGCGACCGGAACGGCAGCGTTCGAGGACCGGCTATTCTCCACGCTCAGCGGCGGAGAAAAGCAACGGGTGATCATCGCATCCGCGCTCGCGCAGCTTGGAACCACACACGCTGACACCCAGCCCGTGCTTCTCCTCGACGAGCCGACCGCCGCGCTCGACCTCGAGTATCAACTCGAGGTCGCATCGTTGCTTCGGGAGCTTCAACGGCGGAGGCCGCTGTCGATTGTCATCTCGACCCACGACCTCAACTTCGCGGCAAGCCTGTGCCGATCGCTCGTCTTGCTGAAGGAGGGCGCCGTACTCGCTTCAGGCGCTACCGCTGATGTCCTCACGCCGGATCTCATCCGGCGGCTCTACGGCGTCGAAGCAGATGTTCATCTTCATGTCTCGGCCGGACATCTCGTCGTCGTACCCATTCGCCGCGCCGGGGAGGATCGCGTTCGGTGAGCCGAACCGTCCGCGCCCGCCTGCTCGTCTCGGTTGCCGGCTTCGGCGCGCTCGCGATCATTTCCATCATCGGCTCGCCGCTCATCGGATCGACGCACGTCAGTCTCGGCCGCGCGTTCGATCCCTCCATCCCTTTCAGGGACAACGTCGACGCGCAGATTTTCTTCGTCGCGCGTTTGCCACGCACGCTGGCCGGTGCGCTGGTCGGGGCGTCACTCGCGTCGGCCGGTGTCGTGTTCCAGGGACTGCTTCGCAACCCGCTCGCCACCCCATTCACGCTGGGCGTCTCCGCCGGCGCCGCGCTCGGCGCCATGCTCGCGATCACGTTCGGAGGATCGGCCGGATTGGCCGGCCTGATGTCTGTGTCCGCCGCCAGCTTCGCCGGCTCGCTCGGGGCCGTCGCGATCGTCTACGCGCTCGCCCGTGCGCGTCGGCGCGGCCTCTCCACGAACGTGCTCCTGCTCGCGGGCGTCACTTTGAACGCGTTCTTCTCTGCGCTGATCCTGTTCGTGCAGTACTTCGCGGACTTCGCGGAGACCTATCGATCGCTGCGCTGGCTGATGGGGGATCTCGACGTCAGCGCGTATCAGCCGCTGCTCGTGTCGTTGCCGCTGGCCATCGTCTCGTTTACCGTATTTGCCTGGCTGGCGCGACCGTTGAACCTGCTGAGCCTGGGAACCGATAGCGCCGAAATGCGAGGAGTCGAGGTGGTGCGGGCACAGCGCGCCGCCTTCTTCAGCGCGTCTCTGGCGACGGGCGCCGCCGTCTCGGTGGGCGGTCCGATCGGGTTCATCGGAATCGTCGTGCCGCACCTCGTCCGGCTGATGGTCGGCTCGGATCATCGGATCGTACTGCCGGCGTCCGCGCTCTTCGGTGCGGCGTTCCTCGTGGCCTGCGACGTGCTCGCACGAACGGTAATGGCGCCCGTTGAACTGCCGGTCGGCGTGATCACGGCGCTCATCGGCGGACCGTTTTTTCTCTGGCTGCTCGTTCGCAAAACGTAGCCGGCTGATCATGAGAGCGAGCTCGCGTATGCGCCGACCGCGTTGGATATCCGGGATCGTCTTCCTCGCGCTGCTGACCGCGCTCGCAACACCGAGATCCGCGACACCGGCTGCCGCACAGGGAGCACGACCGTCACGCATCATCTCGCTCATCCCAGCCGTCACCGAGATGCTGTTCGCGATCGGTGCGGGACCACAGGTCATCGCGGTCAGCAGCTTCGACGAGTACCCTTCAGAGGTGAAGGGGCTCGAGCGCGTGGGGGCACTGCTCGATCCCAACCTCGAACGCATTCTGGCGCTCAAGCCCGACCTGGTCATCGTTTACGGCAGTCAGGAGGACCTGATCGCGCAGCTGACGCGAGCCGGCATCCCCATCTACAGCTATCGGCACGAGGGCCTCGCGGGTGTCACGGCAACGATCCGTCACGTTGGCGATCGCGTCGGCCGCGCCACGCAGGCGGCGACCCTCGTCCGCCAGATCGACGAGCGGATGTCCGACATCCGGCGGCGTGTCGCCGGCAGATCACGGCCGCGAACCCTGCTGGTGTTCGGGCGCGAGCAGGGAACGCTGCGCGGGCTTTATGCGAGCGGAGGACGCGGCTTCCTGCACGACATGCTGACCGCGGCGGGAGGCGAGAACATCTTCGCGGACATCGCGCGCGAGTCGGTGCAGGCGACGACCGAGCTCGTCCTGGCACGCCAGCCGGAAGCGATCCTCGAAGTCCGCGCGGGTCCGCTCGATCAGACCGCAGTCACGAAAGAGGCTGCGGTCTGGGACGCGCTTCCGGCTATACCCGCCGTGCGCACGCACCGCATCAGCGTCCTCGTGGATCCGCGGATCGTCATTCCCGGCCCGCGCGTCGCCGAAGGCACGGAGCTGCTCGCACGGGCGCTGCACCCCGACACGTTCAAGTGAAGATCCTCGTTTCCTGGAGCAGCGGCAAAGACAGCGCGTGGATGCTGCACATTCTGCGCGCTAAAGGCATCGGCACGCCCGCGGCCCTGCTCACCACGATCAATCAGGAAGCGGATCGCGTCGCCATGCATGGCGTTCGAACTGATGTGCTACGCGAGCAGGCACTCGCGGCGGGCCTTCCCGTCATCATCGTGCCGCTGCCGTACCCCTGTCCGAACGACGAATACGAGGCACGCATGGGGACGGCCGTGCAGCAGGCGGTCGCCGACGGATTCACGCACGCTGCGTTCGGCGATCTGTTTCTCGAAGACGTGCGGCGTTACCGCGAGGGTCGCCTCGCCGGGACCGGCCTGACGCCGATCTTCCCGCTCTGGCATCAGCCGACCGAAGCACTGGCGAGGGAAATGATTGAGGGCGGCCTCGAAGCGGTCTTGACGTGTGTCGACCCGCGGGTCCTTCCCGCCAACTTCGCCGGACGACGGTACGATGCCCGCCTACTCGAGGAATTGCCTCACGGGACAGATCCCTGCGGCGAACGCGGCGAGTTTCACACCTGCGCCATTGCTGGTCCGATGTTCTCGCGGAGAATCGAGGTGTCTCCCGGCGCTGTTGTGGAACGCGACGGCTTCGTCTTCGCTGACTTGATTCCAGATATCAAAACAACGAGATCAGAATTCTTCTGATCTCCTGCCCTGCTGTTACCCGGCGAACTCGACCGGGACGCGCTGAGTGATCAGTCCTTTGTCGAACGCGTCGCTCATGAGCTTTTCCACGGCGCGACGGCCACGGTCGCCGTACGAGAGGGTCAGATCGTTGACGTACATGCCGACGAAGGTGTCGGTGCGGCTGCGGTCGAGACCGCGCCCGAACTGCAGCGCGTACTCGACCGCCTGTGAGCGGTGCGACAGCGCGTACGCAATGCTGTCGTGCAGCATCTTCGAGACCTTCGAGATCATCTCCGGCCCGAGATCGCGACGAATCACGTTCCCGCCGAGCGGCAGCGGCAGCCCGCCGGTGTGTTCCGACCACCACTCGCCAAGATCGACGATCTTGCGCAGCCCCTCGTCGGCGTAGGTGAGCTGGCCTTCATGAATCAGGAGGCCCGCTTCGGCCCGGCCTTCACGCACGGCGGGCTGGATCTCGTCGAACGGCATCACCGTGAACTCGAAGTCCGGCTCGTAGATTCGGAGCGCGAGATAGGCCGTCGTCATCGTCCCGGGGATCGCGATGCGGCTGCCCTTGACCTGCCTGGGGCCGTCCTGACGGGCCACGACAATGGGGCCGTACTTATCGCCCATGCTGGCGCCGTGCGGCAGGAGCGCGTACTTGTCCGCGAGGTGTGCGTAGGCGTGAAACGAAACGGCCGTGACTTCGTACCGGCCCTCGAACGCCGCGCGATTGAGCGTTTCGATGTCCGACAGCACCTGATCGACGACGATGCCGCCGGTGTCGACCTGGCCGCTGGCGAGGCCGTAGAACATGAACGCGTCGTCGGAATCGGGACTGTGCGCGACGGTGATTCTGGTTTCGGTCATTGAGCGGTCCCCAAAAACCCGATCGTACTCCACATCAGCCGGAAGCCACGTCGGTCAGCGACCGGAGCAGATCTTCGACCTCGCGCGGGCCGTCGAGCGAGATCTCCGCGCCGGTCGCGCGTGGGGCCGCGGCAATCGAGAGTCCGCGCCCACGTAGCGCGCCAAACGCATCCTGATCGGTGACGTCGTCACCGATGTAGACCGGCCAGGGATTGTGGTGGCGTCGCGACACCTTGTCGATGATCCACTCGACGGCGCTGCCTTTGTGCCACGGGATGTCAGGTAGGAATTCCAGCATGCCGGACCCCTGCATGACACGAAGGCGTCCGGCATCAATGTGTGAACGCACCAGGCGCGAAACGGTGTCCACGGCACGCTCCGCGTCGGCGGGAGACGCGTCCCTGTAGTGGGTCACGAGAGACAGCTCCTTGTCTTCGATGAAGACGCCGTGCAGGCCGGCAACTGCGGCAGTCAGCGAACGCACCAGCTGGTGAACGAGCGCCACCGTTCCGTCTACGTCGGGATGACGGAACACGCCGTCAGGTCCCGCGATCTCGAGACCGTGAAGACCTGCGTAGTACGCGGGCAGAGTCAGATCTGCGCGCGCCCGCACGTCGTCGAGTCGGCGGCCGCTCACGATCGCAACCGTCGCGTTTCCCGACGTGCCGATCGACTCCAGGAGCAGGCGCCGCGCGTCGGATAGACGGACCGATTGGGGATCGACGCGAAACTCGCACAGCGTGCCGTCGAAATCGGAGAACAGGAGCAAGTGCCGAGCGGCGGAACCGGCGCGGATGGCCTCGGCGGCCCTGCGAACGTCAGCCGCGGACATCGCGTCTCGCGATGACAGCGGGGCGAAGGTAACCAGCGGGCAAACGGGATGGAAGGACCTCGAGGCGATGGGCCGGCCCGTGCGAGCGATCGAGGCTGTTGAGAATGTCCTCGGCCCAGCGGAAAACGTCGCGGCCGGTGACGGTTCGTCGCAGCGAACGCATCCGGATGGCCCGTTCGCCCGACGGCATCAGGATCGCCTGCTCAATCGCGCGCGCGAATCCGTCCGCGTCGTACGGATTGAACAACAGCGCGTCCTTCAGTTCTTCAGCGGCTCCGGCCATCTCACTCAGCACCAGCACGCCGCCATCGTCCGTTCTCGCAGCGACGAACTCTTTCGCGACCAGGTTCATCCCGTCGTGCAACGGGCTGACGACCGCGAAGTCCGCGAGCCGGTAGAGCGCGGTGAGCTCGCGTAGGGTCAGCGCAGATTTGCGATAGCGGACAGGCCCGCGATCCGGACCCGCCCCGTGCTTCACGTTCAGCCACGCCACACGGGCGTCGATGTCCCGCTCCACCTGTGAGTAGGCCGCGATCGTCGAGCGTGACGGTACACCAACCTGGACGAAAGCGAGGTGCGAGCGAAGATCGGGGCGGCGCGTGAGCAAGGCATCGATCGCGTCGAGGCGTTCGGCAATCCCTTTGGTGTAGTCGAGCCGATCCACGCCGATGCCGATTGCGGTGAGAGCGGGATCGTCGAGGCCGAGCTCGCGGCAGAAACGCGAAGACTCAGCCGCCAGATCCGGGTCGGCAGCCATTTGCTGGATGTGCGCCACGTCAACGCCAATCGCTGACGTCATCACGCGAACCTCGCGGTGACCGACGAACACGCGGTCGCCGTCGATCGGCGCGCGCAGTTCGTCTCGCACGCTCTGGAGAAAGTTCCGTCGATCGCGATCCAGCTGGAAAGCCACGACGTCGTTCGCGAGCAGCCCCCGCAGGATCTCCCGGCGCCAGGGGCAGATCCGAAGGCTGTCAGCATGTGGCCACGGAATGTGCCAGAAGATTGCGGTCCTCGCCAGCGGACGCCGGGCGCGCAGCGACGCCGCCATCAACGCGAGGTGGTAGTCCTGGATGAAGACCAGTTCGGCTCCGGTTTTCATCTCCGTCGCGACGGCATCTGCGAAGCGGGCGTTCACGGTTCGGTACGCGGCCCAATCGTCCGCTCGGAAGACCGGCCGGACATGCGCAAGGTGGCAGAGCGGCCACAGTCCTTCGTTCGCGAAACCGCGGTAGTAGCGCCGCTCCTCGTCTGCGGTGATCCAGAGCCGTCGCAGCAAATACGCAGGAGAATCTGGCGGCACGGCGACGCGATCATGTTGGTCGACAACCGCGAGATCGGCGTCGGCGGATCCATGCGCAACCCAGGTGCCTGACCGTTGACGCATCAAGGCATCGAGCGCGACGGCGACACCGCCCGTCGCAGTCGTGACATCGATCGATCCGTCATCACGTCTGGTGTGGTGATACGGCTCGCGATTCGAGACCACGATCAGGGGCCTCGGCGGAGGTGTGCCCTTGATGCCGTAGGCCATGCCACCTGAGGAGCAACGTCTCTGCCAGTCGGACACAACTCATCCGGCTATCGACTTGCCCGGTTGACCTAATGCCGCAACTCACAGAGCCGACAGGAAAGAAGCGCACTCGGCGATTTGAGCCGGGCGGCAACTCTAATACGGACGAGGTGTAAGCTCTGCCGTGTGCACTGTCAGGATGCTGACGGCGCAGGGAAGAAACGTGTCCACGACCTACCCGACGCCCGAACCCATTCCCGCCATGACCCGACCTCACTTCGGTCGCGTCATGCTGAACACACCGGTGTATGCGGCGCTCGTGAAGAACCCGACGAACTCGTCGTTGTTGGCCCGGCCGATCCAGTCGTAGACACCGCCGTCGCGCGGTCCGAGATCCGCCGTGCCCTTGAACATCACGACGCCGCCGACGAGGCGACCTTCCATCGTGATCGTGTACTTATAAGGTCGGCCGCAATCACCTTCGAAGACGGCTTGCCAGACATCCCCTTTCTGGTCAATCGCGGCCGTCAGTTTCGCGCACAGTTCCTTCGGGGGCGTCGTCGCGCGCGCCGGACTGTACGCACTCCACGTCCCCGTCCATGTCCCGGTGATGCTGGGAGGTCCCTGCGTTGCACGATCACCTTGCGCTGAGCTCCCGGTCCCCGCGAACAACAACACAGCCATCGCGCATGCCAATCGCCTCATCACACACTCCAGTCCATCCAATGGTCTCCGTCGCCTCACATCGCCGGCCATTGTGCTCCAACCAAGCCTCGAGATCTCAGGTGGAATGAGGAGCCGGGACCGGAGCCCTGACAGTGTGTCAGAATTCCCGCGACCGCCCGAGCTTGCCGGCGCCGGGTAGTCATCTTACCGTTCACACGCAAGCGAGGACTCGATGCGCGATCTTCTCCTGGCGGTGCGGACCCTCCGTCGCAGCCCTGTGTTCACGATCGCCGCCGCGCTGACGATTGCGCTCGGCATCGGCGCCAGCGCGGCAATCTTCAGTGTCGCCAACGCTGTCCTTCTCAGGCCGCTTCCCTACAAAGATCCCGAACGGCTCGCCGTCATGTACATGGACCTGCGCGCGCGTGACAACCTCTCGATGCCGCTGTCGATCGAGAACTTCATCGACATCAAGAACGGCTCGAAGGAATCGTTCGAAGACATGGCGGCCGTCCGCACGCTGCGCCAGGTGATCCCGGGCGCTGACGGCACGCCGGAGCAGGTCCGCACGGGATTCGTGACGACGAATTTCTTCCAGGTCATGGGCGCGCGAATTGCGCAGGGCCGCGACTTCACCGAAGCCGATGGCCTGCCGCAGCCGCTGCAGCAGTTGCCCCAAGGCGCCCAGCCGGCCGCGCCCGGACCCCCACCGGTCCCCGTCGTAGCCATCCTCAGCCACGAGTACTG
The DNA here is from genome assembly GCA_036258055.1 of Vicinamibacterales bacterium. Classification (GTDB taxonomy): domain Bacteria; phylum Acidobacteriota; class Vicinamibacteria; order Vicinamibacterales; family 2-12-FULL-66-21; genus DATAEK01. Next base: position 46,759 of record DATAEK010000061.1, on the reverse strand, counting down.
GCAACGCCGCTACGGCGGCAAGAGCGACGTCATCGGGCAGCGCATCCCTGCAGGACCACGCCCGGAGATCGTGGGCGTGCTGGCACCACAGTTCGAGCTGGCGTTTCCGCCCGCCGACAACGTCGAGCAACGGCCGGACATATGGATCGCGAACCGCCAGCAGTACAACAACGCGAATCGCAGTACGTACGGCCTGCGTCCGATCGGACGGCTGAAGCCTGGCGTCTCGCTCGCACGCGCACAGGAGGAAGTGGAGGCCGTGTCGGCCCGTCTGCGGAAGGACTTTCCGATTCAACAGACCGCAGGGTTCTACGCACGGCTGGAACCGATGCATGCTGCGCTCGTCAACGAGGTCCGGCCGGCGCTGCTCGCCCTCATGGGCGCCGTCATTTTTTTGCTCCTCATCGCGTGCGCGAACGTCGCCAATCTTCTGCTCGTCCGCGCCTCGTTGCGCGAGCCCGAGCTCGCCGTGCGCGCGGCTCTCGGCGCGGGCCGCGGCCGCATCGTCCGGCAGATGCTCGCCGAAGCGTTCGTCCTGACCGCGATTGGAACGCTGGCCGGCATCATGCTGGCGCGCGTTGGTGTCAGCCAGCTGCTGGCCTTGGCGCCCGCGAACCTGCCACGCCTGGACTCAGTCCGGATCGATCCCAGCGTCCTTGCTTTCACCGCTGCGATTGCCCTGGCCTGCGCATTCCTGTTCGGGATGGTCCCCGCGTGGGGTGCGTTCAAGCTGGACCTCGTCGCCGCCCTTCAAGGGAGTGGCCGCAACGCCGGGCTCAGAGGCGGACGCGGCATCTTTCGAAGTGTCGTCGTCGTCCTCGAAGTGGCACTCTGCTTCGTGCTGCTGATCGGATCGGGCCTGATGTTCCGCAGCTTCCTCGAGCTGCAGCGCATCGATCCCGGATTCGATCCACGCGGCCTGCTCACGTTCCAGCTCCTCGGCGGACGGGGCGGCCCGCCCGATCAGCGCCATGCAGTGGCCAACCAGATTGCTGAAAGAATTCGAGCGATTCCCGGCGTCGAGGACGTCACGGCCTCGTTTCCCTTCCCCCTTGCCGGCGGCTTCAGCACGATCCGATGGGGGAAGGAGGATGCGGCGGCGGACAACACGAAGTTCCAGGCGGTCGACTGGCAATTGGTCCGTCCCGGTTACTTCGACGCGATGCGCACGCGGCTCATCGAGGGCCGCACGTTCACCGAGGCCGACAACGATCCCAAACGCAACCTCGTCGTCGTCGACTCGGTCCTCGCGGCCAAAGCCTTCCCGAATCAATCCGCGGTCGGCAAACGGATCCTCATCCGCATCCGCACTCCTGAACCGGAGCTCGTGGACATCATCGGCGTGGTCGCGCACCAGCGGGTGACGACGCTCGCAGATGTGGGTCGGGAGCAGGCGTACTTCGCCGAGGGATTCCTCGGATTCGGAGCGCGCAAGTGGGCCGTGCGCGTGAAGGGCGATCCCGCAGGCTACGCCGGCAGCGTCCGCGCGGCTGTGGCATCCGTCGATCCACAGTTCCTCATGATGGACATCCTGCCGGCCGAACAGCTCGTGCGACGCGCTCAAGCGGGCACGCAGTTCTCCTTGACGCTCCTTGCCGTCTTCGCGGTGATGGCGGCGCTCCTCGTGGCTGTCGGTCTCTACGGCGTGCTCTCGACCGTCGTGCGTCAGCGGACCGCGGAGATCGGCGTCCGCATGTCGCTCGGTGCCTCACCGTCGCGGATACTTCGGCTCGTGGTCGGTTACGGCCTCCGGCTGAGTGCCGCTGGCATCGGACTGGGGCTGGTGGCCGCGCTCATCCTGACACGCGCCATGCGGACGATGCTCGTCGGCGTAGGTCCGACGGATCCGATGACGTTCCTCGCGATGGGCGTCGTCTTCTTCGTCATCGCCGCATTCTCGTCCTGGCTTCCCGCGCGCAGAGCGGCCGGACTGGATCCGACCACAGCGCTGCGCGAAGGCTGACGTCAGCGACCGTGGGACAAAGGATCGCGACACTCGGGTTCTATTGGCTCTCGAGGTTCTGGGTTCGTTCCTGAGGGATGAGTGTCGGGAGAATCGCTCAGACCACCGACTTGCGAAGGCTGCGGACGACGGTGGTCAGGCGATCGATGGCGAAGGCGATGTCGGCGTCGGTCGTGCCGCGGCCGAGACCGAAACGTACGACGGCGCCAGAGCGCTCACCGACGGCGCCGATGGCCTGCAGCACATGTGACGGCGCGTGCGAGCCCGAGCTGCACGCGGACCCGGTCGAAACCGCGAGGTCGCCAAGCGCCATCAGCAATCCTTCGCCTTCGACGTCCTCGAAGCTGACGTGGAGGTTGTGAGGCAATCGATCGGTCATCGATCCGTTGACGCGAACGCCGTCGAGGTTCCGCCGCAGTCCGTCCAGCAGGCGGTCGCGCAACGTCCGCAGGCGCGCGCCTTCGGCAGGCATCTCCTGCTCGCAGATCTCCGCGGCCTTGCCGAGACCTACGATTCCAGGCACGTTGAGGGTTCCTGACCGGACACCGCTTTCCTGTCCGCCGCCTTCGAGCTGACTGGTCAATTCGAGTCGAGGCTTGCGGCGCTTGATGAAGATCGCGCCAGCCCCCTTCGGTCCGTAGTACTTGTGCCCGGTGAGCGACAACAGATCCACGCCCATCTCGTTGACGTCGAGCGGAATCTTGCCGGCGGCCTGGGCAGCGTCGCTGTGCACGAGCGCCCCGCGGTCGTGGGCGATCTGCACAATCGCGGCGAGCGGCTGGATGACGCCGATCTCATTGTTGGCGGCCATGACCGAGACGAGCACGGTTCGATCCGTGATCTCGGATCGGAGTCGATCGAGATCGACGAACCCATCGGCGGTCACGGGCACACGCGTCACGCGCCAGCCGTCGCGCTCGAGCCGGCTGCAGGAATCGAGCACCGACTTGTGCTCGGTTGCCACCGTGACGACGTGATCGCCGCGATCGCGAAGCGCGTGTGCGGCCCCCTTGATCGCGAGGTTGTTCGATTCGGTCGCGCCGCTTGTGAAGAAGATTTCTTTGGCCGACGCGCCGATCAGCGCCGCCACCTGACTCCGCGCGCGTTCGACCGCCTCCTGCGCGCGCCATCCGAACGGATGCTGGCGGCTCGCGGGATTGCCGAACTCCTCGGTGAAGTACGGCAACATCGTCTCGAGGACACGCGGGTCGACGGGCGTCGTCGCGTGGTAGTCGAGATAGACGGGGCGCTGGCTCACGGCTTGGCGCTGCGAGTGAACGCGAGTGGCACGCTCAGCTCGTCAGCCGGACCGTCCGCCGACATCTCCTGCAGCGAACAGGTGGCGAGGGCTTCAACGATGCGGTCCTTGAGCCGCCAGAGGGGATCGCGGACACTGCACTTCGCGAACTGCCCGCAGCTGTCGGCGTCGGTCGAACATGCCGTGACGGTCAGCGGGCCGTCGATCGCCTGGATCACGTCGGCGACCGAGATCACGACAGCCGGCCGCGACAGCCGATACCCGCCGCGGGTGCCCTGGTGCGAGGTCAGCAAGCCGCGCCGCACAAGGCGTTGCAGGACTTTCGCCATCAGCTCAATCGGGATGTCGTATTGCTCGGCGATCTCGCGCGCGCTGGACGACCCGCCATCGGGGCGCGTTGCCAGATGCTTCATCGCCATCAGCGCGTAGTCAGCTTTCTTGGAGAGTCGGAGCATTACCACAAACCCAGCTGGAGGCGGGCCGCATCGGACATGCGCTCCTGGCTCCAGGCCGGCTCCCAGACGATGTCCACGGTGGCGTCGGTGACGCCCGGAACGGCTTTCGTTTTGTTCGCGACTTCCACGGGCAGCGATTGCGCGGCTGGACACCCGGGCGCGGTCAGCGTCATCCGGATGCCGGCAACGCCGTTCGCGTCCACCACGATGTCGTAGATCAGACCGAGCTCCCAGATGTTCACGGGAATCTCGGGGTCGAAGATCGTGCGGATCGCATCGACGATCTTCGGCTTGAGCTCTTCCGTCTTGGCCGCGTCGGCAACGAGACCCGCGGTCGCGTTCGTGGACGGCGGCGTGTCAGGCGCGGGCTGCGGCACCATGGGCAAGGGTTTCATGTTCGGGGAAATTCCGGCAATTTCGGCGATCGTGCCAATTCCGGCGATTTTGGCATTCCGCGTCACTCCGTGCTCACGAGACGTTCGCGCTGCAACGCGGCCTTGAGCGTGTGCCACGCGAGGCTCGCGCACTTCACGCGTACCGGAAACTGGCGGACGCCCGAGAACACGGACAGCTTGCCGAGGTCCTCCACCGGCTGATCCGGCGGCGTCGTCACCATCCGGTGAAACCGTTCGAACAGCTCGCGGGCCTCGGACACCGGCCGGCCCTTGAGCGCGTCGGTCATGAGCGAGGCCGACGCCTTCGAGATCGCACAGCCGGAACCCTGAAAGCCCACGTCCGCGATCACGTCTCCCTCGACTTTGAGGAACAGGCTGAGGCGATCGCCACAGAGCGGGTTGTAGCCTTCAGCCGTGTGACTCGGCGCCTCCAGCACGCGAAAGTTGCGGGGGCGCTTGTTGTGGTCGAGGATGACCTCCTGATACAGGTCACTCAGATCCGACATCAGGCAAATACCTGGCGGACGCGGGTCAGAGCCCGCGCCAGCGTTTCGAGATCGCCGCGCGTGTTGTACATCGCCAGCGACGCACGCGCGGTCGCCGGAACTCCAAATCGGTCCATCACCGGCTGCGCACAGTGATGTCCGGTCCGGATCGCGACGCCCTCGCGGTCGACGATGGTGCCGATGTCGTGCGGATGCACTCCGTCCATGACGAACGACAGGATGCTCGCCTTGTGCGGTGCCGTGCCGATCATGCGCAGTCCCGGAATCGCCGCCAGTGCATCGGTACCGAACTGAAGCAGGTCGCGCTCGTGCGCTTCGATGCGATCGAGCCCAATCGCAGTGATGTAGTCGAGCGCCACGCCGAGCCCGACAGCGCCGGAAATGTCGGGCGTGCCCGCTTCGAACTTGTGCGGCAGATCGTTCCACGTCGACTTCGCGAACGACACGCTGCGGATCATGTCGCCGCCGCCCATGAACGGCGGCATCGCGTCGAGCCGCTCCGCCTTGCCGTACAGAAAACCGATACCGGTCGGACCGTACAGCTTGTGACCGGTCGCCGCGTAGAAATCGCAGCCGATGGCCTGGACATCCACAGGCATGTGGTATGCGGCCTGCGATCCGTCCAGGAGCACCGGCACACCGCGTGCGTGGGCGAGCGCGACGATCTCGCGCACGGGGTTCACCGTGCCGAGCGCGTTCGACATGTGGGCGATCGACACGAGCTTCGTCCGTGGACCGATCAGCCGCTCGAGCTCCTCCACAATCAGCGCGCCGGAGTCGTCGATCGGCGCGACGCGCAGGTGCGCACCGCGCTCCTCGCATACCAGCTGCCAGGGCACGATGTTGGAGTGGTGCTCCATCGCGGAGATCAGGATCTCGTCGCCTTCCTTCAGGATCGGCCTGGCGAACGCGTAGGCGACGAGGTTGATCCCCTCCGTGGCGTTCCGCGTGAAGATGATCTCCTGTACGCTCGACGCGTTCACGAACGCGCGGATCTTTTCGCGCGATCCCTCGTAGGCGTCGGTCGCGAGCTCACTGAGCTGGTGAACGCCGCGGTGCACGTTCGCGTTGATCTCGGTGTAGTAGGCGGTCAGCGCGTCCAGCACCGCCTGCGGTTTCTGCGTCGTCGCCGCGTTGTCCAGATAGACGAGCGGACGGCCGCGCACGGAACGCCGGAGGATCGGAAAATCGGATCGGATCCGTTCGACATCGAACTCGACCTGATGGGGAGCGGGGGCGGTCGTCGTCATGCGGCATCGACCTCGGCCAGATCCTTGGCCAGCTGCGCGTACAGCTCGACTTCGAGCGCGCGGCGCAGCGGTTCGACCTGCACGCGGTCGAGGATCTCGCCTGCAAATGCGTGAATCAGCAGGTCGCGGGCCTCGGCAAACGTGAACCCGCGCGAGCGCAGATAGAAGAGCGCGTCGTCGTCGAGTTGCCCGATCGCCGCGCCGTGCGTGCACTTCACGTCGTCGGCAAAAATCTCGAGCTGAGGCTTCGTGTTGATCGTGGCCTCGTCGGTGAGGAGCAGCGCGCGATTCGTCTGCTTGGCGTCCGTCTTCTGCGCGTCAGGACGGACGATGATCTTGCCGTTGAAGATCGCCCGGGCGCGACCGCCGAGGATCCCCTTGTAGACCTCGTGGCTCGGGCAGTGCGGCTTCGCGTGATCGATCGTGGTGTGCGTGTCGACGAGCCGCTCGCCATCGGCGAGGTACAGCCCGTTGAGCGTGCACTCGGCCCCCTCGCCGTCGAGCACGGTGAAGATGTCGTTCCGCGCGAGCTTGCCGCCGAGCGAGAAGGCATGCGACGAGAACGTCGAGTTGCGAGCGGCGTGGACGTGCATCGCCGCGATGTGGAACGCCTCGACCGCCTCTTCCTGTACCTTGTAGTGGTCGACGATCGCGTATTCCCCGACAGCGACCTCGGTCACGGCGTTCGAGAAGTAGGCGTGACCCGGTGCACCGACGTAGGTCTCGACGATGCGCGATTGGCTGCGCTCGCCGGCGAGGACCAGCGTCCGCGGACTGGACATGAACGGGACGCTGCCCGTCGACAGGAAAATGAGCTGCAACGGCGTCTGAAGGACCAGCCGATCCGGAATCAGGACGAACGCGCCGTCCTGGAGGAATGCGGTGTTGAGTGCGGTAAACGCCCGCCCGCCAAAATCGGCGAGCTGTCCAAGGTAACGCGCCACCGCGTCCGATTCAGACTGAATGGCGCTGGCCAGCGACCCGAAGCGGACGCCAGTCGGAAGGCCGCTGACGCGCGACAGCTCCGGCGAGAACCGGCCATTGACCAGGACCAGCCGGTGCGCCGCGTCCGCGTAGACAAAGGGCGCGAGATCCTCGTCGGTGACGACCGCGGGAACCGGCGGCGTGCCGAATTCCGAGTTGGCGATCGTCGCGACGCTCGTGAACCGCCAGTCTTCGTCGCGGGTCGTCGGGAATCCGAGGCGCGCGAATCGCGCTGCGCCACGATCGCGAAGATCCTGCTGCCATCGCGGTCCGCCTTGCGGGCGCTCGTCGAGCGCCGCCAGCCACGGCTGAAGCTTTTCTGCAACCTGTGTCATGTGCAACAGTCCCGTCTACGCGCGGACCGGCTCGGCACCGGTCTCGAGCCAGACATAACCCTTCTCTTCGAGCTCGAGCGCCAGCTCCTTGCCGCCCGACTTCACGATCCGGCCGGCGCTCAACACGTGCACGTAGTCCGGCACGATGTAGTTGAGCAGCCGCTGATAGTGCGTGACGACGATGATCGCCCGATCCGGGCTGCGGAGCTCGTTCACGCCGTGCGAGACGACCTTCAGCGCGTCGATGTCGAGGCCGGAATCGGTCTCGTCGAGAATCGACAGCTTCGGCTCGAGCAGCGCCATCTGGAAAATCTCGTTGCGCTTTTTCTCGCCGCCCGAAAACCCCTCGTTGACGGCCCGGCTCAGCATCTGCTGATCGATGTCGAGCAGCTTCGCCTTCTCGCGCACGAGCTGCATGAACTCCATGGCGTCGAGTTCTGGCTGCCCGAGATGCTTCCGCTTCGCGTTGAGCGCCGCCTTGAGGAAGTAGGCGTTGTTCACGCCGGCGATCTCGACCGGATACTGGAACGCCATGAACACGCCTTCGCGGGCGCGCTCGTCCGGATCCATGTCGAGCAGATCGTGGCCCTCGTAGGTGACCGTGCCGCCGGTGATCTGATACTCGGGATGGCCAGCCAGCACGCGGGCGAGGGTGCTCTTGCCCGACCCGTTCGGGCCCATGATGGCGTGCACCTCGCCGGCGTCCACGTGCAGGTCGATCCCCTTCAGGATGTCTTTGTCTTCAGCGCGAACTTGTAAGTTTTTGATATCAAGCATGGCTGCGGCTGCTAGCTATTTCTGACTCTCTGTGGGGCGCATCTTTTATTCGTTTGTCGCGGGTCCCCACCCCCGCGACCTGTCAGCGCTTCGCTTTTTCAGTGCGTCTGGGGCCCCACCCCCAGACGCTGCAGCTCGCGCGTTCGCGCTCGCTGCGGCTCAAGGCTGCTCGCTCGCGCCGTTGGTTAGCAGCTACTGGCTGCTCTCAGAAAGGCTGCGAGGGGCTAGCCTACCGATCCCTCGAGCGACACGCTCAAGAGCTTCTGTGCTTCAACCGCGAATTCCATCGGGAGCTCGCGGAAGACCTCTTTGCAGAAGCCACTGACGATCATGTTGACCGCATCCTCGAGCGTCAGGCCGCGCTGGCGGAGATAGAAGATCTGATCCTCGCCAATCTTCGACGTGGACGCTTCGTGCTCGACACGCGCGGATGTGTTGCGGATTTCGAGATACGGGAACGTGTGCGCGCCGCACTTGTCGCCGATGAGCAGCGAGTCGCACTGCGAGTAGTTCCGCGCGTTCTTGGCCTTCTTCCCCACGCGCACGAGCCCACGATACGTGTTCTGGCCGTGACCCGCCGAGATCCCCTTCGACACGATCGTGCTGCGGGTGTTCTTCCCGAGGTGGATCATCTTCGTACCGGTGTCTGCCTGTTGCCAGTTATTGGTGGTGGCAACGGAGTAGAACTCACCGATCGAGTTGTCCCCCTGCAGAATGCAGCCGGGATACTTCCACGTGATCGCCGAGCCGGTCTCGACCTGGGTCCACGTGATCTTCGATCCTCGACCAGCGCACATCCCACGCTTGGTCACGAAGTTGTAGATGCCACCCTTGCCGTCCTTGTCGCCGGGGTACCAGTTCTGGATCGTCGAGTACTTGATGGTCGCATCATCGTGCGCGATGAGCTCGACGACGGCAGCGTGGAGCTGGTTCTCATCGCGCATCGGCGCCGTGCAGCCCTCGAGGTAGCTGACGTGCGAGCCTTCCTCCGCAATGATCAGCGTGCGCTCGAACTGTCCGGTGTCCTTCGCGTTGATCCGGAAGTAGGTCGACAGCTCCATCGGGCAGCGGACGCCCTTCGGGATGTACACGAACGACCCGTCCGTGAAGACCGCCGAGTTCAGCGTGGCGAAGAAGTTGTCGGTGTAGGGCACGACCGAGCCCAGATACTTCTTCACGAGCTCCGGGTGCTCGCGCACCGCGTCCGAAAACGACATGAAGATGATCCCGACCGACGCCAGCTTCTCGCGGAACGTCGTCGCCACCGAGACGCTGTCGAAGACCGCGTCTACCGCCACGCCGGCGAACAGCTTCTGCTCCTCGAGCGGGATACCCAGCTTGTCGAACGTCCGTCTGACTTCCGGATCGACCTCGTCGAGGCTGTTCAGCACCTTCTTTTTCTTCGGCGCCGAGTAGTAGACGATGTCCTGGTAGTTGATCGGGTCGTACTTGACGTTCTGCCAGGTCGGCTCCTTCATCGTCAGCCACAGGCGATACGCCTTGAGCCGCCATTCGAGCAGCCACTCCGGCTCCTGCTTCTTCTCCGAAATGAGCCGGATGATGTCCTCGTTGAGGCCCTTCGGGACTGTCTCGGTTTCGACGTCGGTGTAGAAGCCGTATTTGTACTCGCGCGTAGCGAGCTGTTCGATGGTTTCAGTCGATGTGGACATGTTGTTCTTGCTGCTTCTTGTCGCGGTCCGCTTTCCGCGGTCCGCTCTCGGCCAGCTTCACGCTAGCGCACGGTGCGCTTTGAAGTTGACGGTCGTGGTTGCCAGTTCAACCCGGACGATGCGAATCAGCGGCGGCGCAACGCACCGACGCGACTCACACACTGAATGACGTCCCGCACCCGCACGTGCCTTTCGCGTTCGGGTTGTCGAAGACGAAGCCCTTGCTCACCAGGCTGGTGTCGTAGTCGAGGGTCGTGCCGTCAATGAAGCGGTAACTCTTCGGATCGATGAAGACCTTCGCGCCTTCAAGGCCTTCGAAGATGTGATCGTTTTCGCGAGGCCTGGCTTCCCACGAAAACGTATAGCTCAGACCCGAGCATCCGCCAGCCTTGATGCCGATTCGCAACCCGCCCTCAGGGATGCTGTTTCTGAGGGTCATCTTCTTGATGAGCCTGCTCGCGTTCTCGCTGATCTGAAACATGTTACGGCCTCGATCGCGATGGCCTGATCCCTACCACCGACTCCATCTACGACCAGTACAGTCCTATTTTAGGCTGCGGGGTGAGAGTGGTCAACCCGATCGAGCGGATTTGACCCTGATTGAGTCAAAAAGCAGCACCTGACGGCATCCGCTCCGACAGTAGTGCTGGCACTTCACGTGTCTTTCGCCTAAACTTCGTGTCGTGGTTTCCGGGACAATCCTGTTCCTCGTCGTGGCAGTTGTCGGCATCGCCGCGGCCTGGTTCGTCGCACATGCACAGGCCGAACGCCGGGCTGCGGAGGTCAGAGCCGAGCTCGGGGGGTCCGTTGCGGCCGCCCAGGCCCGTGCGCAGGACGCTCAATCGCAGGTTGCGGGTCTCGAAGCCGCGCTGACGCGATCGGAGGACGCACTCTCGGACTCGCGCCAGCAACAGGCCCGACTGGCAGCCGAGGTCAACGCCGAGCGCCGCAGCGCGGCGGAGAAGCTCGCGCTGATTCAGCAGGCCGAGATCAAACTCCGCGAGGCATTTTCAGCGCTTTCCGCCGAGGCGCTTCGTCAGAACAACCAGTCATTCCTGGAGCTGGCAAGGACATCCCTGGGCGAATTCCAGCAAACCGCGAAGCTCGATCTCGAAGGTCGGCAGAGAGCGATCGACGAGCTGATTCAGCCGCTGAAGCAGTCACTCGCCAACGTGGACGGCAAGCTTCAGGAGGTCGAGCAGAACCGCGTCGGCACGGCGTCGGCCCTTTCCGAGCAGCTCAAGTCGCTTCAGCTGTCGCAACAGATGCTCCAGACCGAGACCGGCCGGCTGGTGCAGGCGTTGCGCTCGCCCAACGTGCGGGGCCAGTGGGGCGAGCTTCAGCTCCGTCGTGTGGTTGAAGCGGCTGGAATGCTCGAGTACTGCGACTTCGATTTGAAGGAGTCGGTTTCCGCCGACGGCTCACGAGTCACGCCCGACATGATCGTTCGCCTGCCTGGTGGCAAGAACGTCGTCGTGGACGCCAAGGTCCCGTCGTCGGCCTACCTCGACGCGATGGAAGCAGACGACCGCGTCGTCCGTGAAACCAGGATGCGCGATCATGCGCGCCAGGTGCGGGACCACGTCGTCCGCCTCGGCAACAAGACCTACTGGCAGCATTTTCAGCCTGCGCCGGATCTCGTGATCATGTTCGTGCCCGGGGAAATGTTGCTGAGCACGGCGATGCAGCAGGATCCCGCGCTGCTCGACTTCAGTCTCGGCCGCGGCGTGATGCTCGCGAGCCCGTTGACGTTGATCGCGCTCCTTCGCGCCGTGGCGTACGGCTGGCAGCAGGAAAAGATCGCCAAGAACGCGCAGGAGATCAGCGATCTCGGGCGTCAGCTCTACGAGCGCATCCGGGTCATGGCGATGCACTTCGAAGAGGTGGCTCGCGGGCTGATGCGATCGGTCGAGGCCTATAACAAGGCGGTGGGCTCGCTCGAGAGCCGGGTCCTGGTCACTGCACGAAGGTTGAAAGACAAAGGGATCACCACGCCGGAGGAAGTTCCGGAGCTCGCAACGATCGATCAGACGGCGCGACCGATCGGCGCGCCTGAGCTCATGGGTCTCTTCGACGATGACACGGTTGATGCAGTTGTCGTCGATGAAGACGATCGGATCTAGCGACCAGGGGCATCCTGTCGGCATTCTTTAGTTTGCCGCGGGGCCCCACCCCCGCGGCCGGCCAGCGCTCGCTTCCTTGCTCAATGCGTCTGGGGCCCCGCCCCCAGACGCTGCAGCTCGCGCGTTCGCGCTCGCTGCGGCTCAAGGCTGCTCGCGCCGCGGGTTAGTGGCGACTGTCCGCTTTCACTACCTCTAGATTGCCTCACTTGATTGCCGCCGTCAGCGTCACCATCGCTTTGATCTCCAGCTCGCCGGGCACGACTTGCGTTGGCGGCGCCGGCGCCGCTTCGGCTCTCATCGTCATGACCGGTCGTGGCGGAGGAATCATCTCCGGGCGCTGTTCCTCGATGCGGACGATGCGATCGATCTTCATGCCGGCACCGGCAGCTGCCGCCGTGGCACGGGCCTTTGCATCTTCGACGGCACGCTGCAACGCATCACGTTCCGCCGACGCGCGGTCTTTGAGATCGAACCGGATGTTGCTGGCGGATGTGGCTCCCGCGCCAACAGCCGCATCGAGCACTTCACCCACCTTCGCGAGATCGTCGACCCGGACGTCGAGCGCGTTGCGGGCCGCGTAGCCACGCAATGTCTGCCGGCCGTTTGCGTAGTCGTATTCGGGCTGCAGATCGTAGGCGATGGTACGGACGGCGTCCGCGGGCAGCATTGATTTCAGCTTGCCCATCACCGCCGACATCGCGTCCGCGTTCAGCCGCTGCGCCTCGCGTGACGTCTTCGCGCGCGACTCGACGGCAAGCGTCACCCACGCCTGATCGGGAGCGCGCTTGACCGTGCCTTCCCCGGAAGTCACAACGACCGGAGGCTCCGAGGCTGCCGGCGTGACCGTCTGCGCGAACGTCAGCGTTGCGCTGCTCAAGACCAGCATTCCCACAAGCGTGCGGATCACGGTGTCCTCCACTGACTGGTGAGCTCGAGTTTCCTACCGCTGCGACCGTTCCCGGTCAGAATAGCCCAACGACGCGCGCGGGGCGCGTCGTTCGCAACAAGACTTTCAAGTACACTGCCCGACATGCGGTTCGAAGCGTTTGCGATGGAACGTCTGCAGTCCACGTGGGAAAACCGCGTGGCCTGGAACCTCGCGGAAAGCGGCGTGCACCCGTTGCGGGTCGAAGAGCTGGCGAGGACCGACGATGAGCGGCATGCCGTCCTGGCGCAAGAGCTCGGCTACCCTCAGACGAACGGCACAGTGGAGCTGCGCTCGCTCATCACTGACCTCTATCCGGGCGCAACCGTCGACCACGTGCAGGTCACAAACGGCGGTTCAGAAGCCAACTGTCTGGCGCTCTGGCACCTGCTGGACCGGGACGACGAAGCCGTCCTGATGGTCCCCAACTACATGCAGGCGCAGGGCCTCGCGCGCGGGCTCGGCGCCCTGGTCAAGCCGTGGCCGCTCGCGTGCGACTCGACGGGCTCACCGCGATGGCGCGTCGATCTCGACGCGCTCGCCCGCCTCGTCACGCCGAAGACCAGGCTCATTCTGATCTGCAACCCGAACAATCCAACTGGCAGCCGTCTTTCCGTCGCGGACCTCGACGGCATCTGTCGCATCGCCGGCCGCTCAGGCGCGTGGGTGATCGCGGATGAGATTTATCGCGGGGCAGAGCTCGATGGCCGCGACACGCCGAGCGTGTGGGGACGGTACGAGCGCGCGATCGTGACGAGCGGTCTCTCGAAAGCGTACGGGCTCCCTGGACTGCGCATCGGCTGGGTCGTCGCTCCACCATCCCTGATCGAGGAGCTCTGGGGGCTTCACGACTACACGACGATCGCGCCCGGGGCGGTCAACGACAGGCTGGCCCGCATCGCACTCGCCCCCGCTCGACGTGATCTTCTCCTCGGCAGAACGCGTGGCATCGTCCGCACCAACTATCCGCTGGTGCAGAAGTGGATTGAAGCGCGCGGCCCGGCCCTGTCACACGTTGCGCCGGAAGCGGGAGCCATTGTCTTCGTTCGTTATCAACACGCGGTCAACTCGACCACGCTCGTTGAGCGCCTGCGGGACGAACAGAGCGTGCTCGTCGTGCCCGGGGATCACTTCGAGATGGACGGCTACCTGCGAATCGGATTCGGGTCGGATCCGTCGCATCTGTCTGCTGGACTTCAGAAGATCGGAACTGTGCTCGATACGATGGCGGTGGCCACGACGTCCGATGCGCGCTGACCTGGCGCTCCTCGGGTTCGGCAACGTCGGCCGCCGGTTCGCCCGCTTGCTCGACGAGCAACGCGAACGCCTGCACCAGCAGCACGATCTCGACTGCCGAATCGTCGGGATCGCAACCCGTCGACATGGTCTCGCATACAACGCGGTCGGTCTCGATGGTCCGAACGCGGCGGTCTTCGTCGAGAACGGCGGAATCGTGTCCGAGTTGTCCGGCTCCCAGACGCTGCCATCCGGCGCAACCAGCCTCGACGTCGTAAGGTGTCTGTCGACCTCCGAAGCGCCCCTGCGCGTGGTCGTAGAAACGACGACCCTCGACATCGCCGCCGGGCAGCCCGCGATCGATCACGTGGTGGCGGCGCTGTCGGCGGGCTGCGATGTCATCACCGCAAACAAAGGGCCGGCAGCGTTCGCGTATCAGGATCTGCGACATCGCGCTCGAGAAGCGGGCCTTTCCTTCCTGTTCGAGGGTGCCGTCATGGACGGTGTGCCCGTCTTCAACCTGACCCGCGAGACGATGCCGGTCGTGAACGTCCTCTCGTTTCGCGGGGTCGTGAACAGCACGACGAACCACATCCTGACGGCGCTCGAAGACGGAGAAGACTTTGGGCCGGCGCTCGCGCGCATGCAGATAGCAGGGATCGCCGAAGCGGATCCGACGCTCGATGTCGATGGCTGGGACGCCGCGGCCAAGGCGGCCGCGCTCGCGAACGTCCTGCTGGACGCTCGGATCACGCCGCACGACGTGATCCGGGAGGGTGTCGGGCCTGCCAACGCGACACCGGCGCGTGAAGCCAAAGCCCGAGGGATGCGTCTGCGACTGGTGGCTGAAGGAGCGCGCGGCCAGACACCGTCGGTCAAATTGCGGACGCTGCCCGGAGGCGATCTTCTCGCGGGCCTGCGTGGCACGGCGAATGCCCTGGTCCTGACGACTGATTTGCTCGGTGAAATTGCGATCTGCCAGTTGGGCGGCGGTCTGACGCAGACTGCCTACGCGCTGCTCAGCGATCTCGTGACGGTTCGCCGGCGTCGCGCAGCGCAGCCCGGAGAGCAGCTTCGTCGAAGCCCTTGATGTGGCGACCGGAGATCACCGTCAGCGGAATCGTGCGAAAGCCGAGCGCGAGCAGATCGTCATACGCCGCATCGTCTTCTTCGACGTTGCGGTCCGTGAACGCATATCCTTCGCGTGAAAGAAACTCTTTCACCAGCTCGCACGAACGTCAGTGCGAGCCCGAATAGACCGTGATGTCGAGGGCCACGTACTGATTGTATGTCCACAGAGACTCCTGATCCCATCGCTCCGCCGCTCGACGGCCTGACCGTCATCGATCTGACTCGCGTGCTGTCGGGGCCCTACTGCACGATGATCCTCGCCGACATGGGCGCACGCGTCATCAAGATCGAGCAGCCCGGGCGCGGTGACGATACGCGCGCATGGGGTCCGCCCTTTCTGGGCAACGAGAGCGCGTACTTCCTGAGCATCAACCGAAACAAGGAAAGCCTCACGCTCGACCTGAAACAGCCGGCCGGCCGGGCGCTGCTCACTAGGCTTCTCGATCGCGCTGACGTGCTGGTCGAAAACTTCCGTCCGGGGGCGATGAAACGGCTCGAGCTCGACTACGCGAGCGTTTCAGCCAAGTGGCCGCGCCTGGTCTACTGCTCGATCTCGGGATTCGGGCAATCCGGTCCACGCCGCGAGCAGCCCGGATACGACGCGGTGATGCAGGGAGAAGGCGGGCTCATGAGCATCACCGGCGACGCCGACGGTCCACCTTACCGGCTGGGCGTCGCGATCTCCGACATCGCCACGGGCATGTTCGCCGCGCAGGGCATCACGATGGCGCTCCTCGCGCGCGCGAGGACCGGCCGCGGCCAGCAAGTCGACATCGGCATGCTCGACTCGACGACGGCGCTCCTCACATATCAGGCGGCGATTTACTTCGCGACCGGTGCTCCACCGCCGCGGCTCGGGAACCGGCACCCGACCATCGTGCCGTACGAAACGTTTGCTGCGAGTGACGGCGACTTCGTGCTGGCGATCGGAAACGACGAGCTCTGGCGGAAGTTCTGTCAGGTCAGCGGCCTCGAGACGGTCGGCAGTGATCCGCGATTCGCGAGCAATCGCGCTCGCGTGCAGCACTATACGGAGCTGAGGCCGATCCTGGCGGAGCGGTTGAAAACCCGAACCCGAGGCGAGTGGCTCACGGCTTTGATGGCCGAGGGAGTACCCTGCGGATCCGTCCGTGACGTCGGCGAAGTCCTCGAGGATCCGCACTTGCAAGCGCGGGGCATGGTTCAAGCCGTCGAACACGCCGCGCTCGGTGAAGTCCGAGTCCTTGGCGTACCGATGAAGCTGTCGGAGACGCCGGGCACCGTGCGGACTGGACCACCGACGCTTGGCCAGCACACCAACCGCATCTTGCGCCGGGACCTTGGTCTGGCCGATGAAGAAATCGAGCAGCTGAGGAAGGATAAAGTGGTCTGACGCTAGCGCGCCATCAGTGCGACGAGCTCGGTCGCCACGAACTCCAGAACATCCCCCTCGGTCAGATCGGCTACTGCGACGCCGTCGCGGAGCGGGCGCTCGGATGAAACCGATCGACGGCCTCGTCCATGATTGCTGCGTCCGAGCACGCGCGGGGGGTCCTGAGAGCCGTCCAGAGAGAGCTCGATGAAATCGTCGCTGGCGCCCTCTGCTGACAGCCGTACTGAATCGGCGGGTGTGGAGACCTGGAACCGGCGCCCTTCAGCCGAGAGAACAGCGGCGATCTGCCGGAACATCGGCACCGCCCGCTCGGTCAGGAACACCGAGTACTCACGCGCCGCAGCATCCGATCGCTCGCGTCTCTCGCCGGCCTCGCGGCGCGCCGCCTCCAGCGCCGCCCGCACTCGTCGCCTGACGTCGGCATTCTCCATCGCCGCATTGTAGCGTTTCGAGCCTGACGCGAGAGGAACTCGATCGTTCTGTCGATCTGGTGTCGCCGACAGGATCTCCCGGCGATGCGTTACGCGAGCCGCTCGGTAAAGGATGTATCGATGCCTTCGCGTTTGAGCACAGCGAGAAGGGCATCGCGGTCGCCCGCCTTGCGGTAGGCCTCACCCAGATGCACAACGCCGTCGCGCACGAGGGCCGCCAGTGAGTCCGTGAGCGGCATCATGCCGTGACGGCGTCCGCTCATCGCCGCGGGCAGCTGGACCGTCTTGCCTTCGAGGATCAGACTGGCAATCGGATGGGAATTGAGCAGCACTTCACGAGCCGCGACCCGTCCACCCTTGAGTCTTCGCAGGAGCACCTGGGCGACGACGCCACGCAGCGAACCCGCGAGCGCGGTTCGCATCTGGGCGCGGCGCTCGGCCGGAAAAGCGTCGATCAGCTGGTCAATTGCCGCAGTCGCAGACGGCGCTTCGACGGATGCGAAGACCAGCCGGCCGCCGGTCGCAGCCTCGAGCGCCACCGCCGCGACGTCCGGCGAAGACATCTCCTCGATGAACAGCACGTCCGGATCTTCCCGTAGTGCACGACGGGCGGCCTGGGCAATCGCCTCGCTGCCGCCGCGGACCTCGCGCTGGCTGACAAATGATCGATGACTCTCGTGAACGAATCGGATCTGTGACTCGATCGCAATCACATGATCGCTGCGGCTGTGGTTGATGAGATCGACGAACGCGCTGAGCAGTGTCGACTTTCCGCTCATCGCCGCGCCCGTCACGATCACGAGACCGTCCGGCTGCGCACAAAGCGCCTGCACTTCTGCCGACAATCCGAGTTGCTCCGCCGAGATCACTCGCGGCGGGATCATCCGGAAGATGATGCCGGGTCCGCGATGGTCGTGGAATGTGAGGTGACGCACCCGCCCGACCTCCGGAACATCGGAGAGCCACTCGACGGCGTCGGTCGCGTTGTCGTCGATCATCGCGCCGAGCGAATCGATGAACAGCGCGATATCTGCCGACGTCAGAACGGCTTCTTCTTCGAGCGGAGCGATCTCGCCGTCCACGCGAACCATCGGGCGCGACTGCGCCACGATGTAGACGACCGACGCCCCGCGGTTGGCCGCGAGGCGCAGGATCCGAAGCAGCGCTTCCCCGTCCACAGTTGGCTCGCCCTGGCCTGGTACCGGCTCGTTGCGCATCCGGCTTACTGGAACAACAACTGCGCGTGGCGTCTCTTCTCGTTCATCAAGCATGCGAACAGCCTCGGCTGCAGTGACCGGTTCGGCAACTGAGATAGTGTGGGGAGCCGCCGCAGCGGGCGCGACGACTCCAAAGAATGGCTCGGCTGATGGCATCGCCAACGGGCCCGCCGCGCTGATGCCGGCTACGACACCGGCCTCGGGGGTCCTGGACTGATCGACGTCGCTGCGCAGCGGTTCGACGACGTGCATCTCGCTGATGTCGATGGCTTCGAGCGCGGGCGGTACATCGGGCACCGGGAGGGGCTCGTTGTCGCCGCTGCCCAGGAGTACGCCCACTGCTGCCGCCAGCTGTGCCCCGGCATCGTGACCAGCACCCGGCTTCTCGATGTGCTGAGCGTACTTTTCGACAGCCGGTGCCTCGGAATGCGACGCCCGGCTCGCGGCCGGTACGTTCTCCACCTTGATAGACACGGGCGCTGCCGCGATCTTGGTGATCGGCGCCGCTTCGATCTTCGGCACTCTCGCCATGTGCAGCCTTTCAACCGGCTCAACTTCTTTCAGGACCGGTTCTTCGGTTCTCGGGACCTCGGCGATCTCGGGGATCTCTTCGATGGCACTCAGCTCTGACCCTGGAGTGATGTCCTCGACCATCGGCGCTTGCGCTTTCGGCACGTCAACCGTGTCGAACACGCTCGTCACAGATGGCGGAGCCTCTTGTGGTGCGAGGGCTTCGACAATCTCGTGAATCACCGGCGCTTCAATCGCCGCAGGCGGGTTCACAACGACAACGTCCGTGGCCGACTCTTCCGCCAGTTCGGGCAGTGCCTCTGCCGCCGGCGTTTCGATTGGCGTGTGCGCGCCGGCTGCTGCTGCCACGGATTCAGGTGCGGCCTCAGACGTCGCGGCTGGAATCTCCGCGACCGCCTTCGCAACTGCCGTCTGCTGCGCGACTGGTGCTGGCGGATGCCGCTTCAATTCGAGCCACACATCGTCTCCGCCACGCGCCGCGACAACCGTAAAGCGCGCGTCGTCGCCCGGCATCAGCAACTCGTGCTCAACTGCGCCGAATGCATCGAGCGACTGTCGCAGATCGCCCGGGAGGATCTGGGCGATCATGCCGAGCACCGCATCCGACGTCAGCACGCGTGATGAGAGCTCGACCTGCCCCCAGGCGAGCGGACCGCGATGCACGCTCATCGCCGCCGACGTCGTCACGACGTACGGCTTTTCGCCGACATGCATGACGAGCGCGTCACCTTCGAGGCGAACGATGGCGTCGACGAGAGAGTCGAGGAGATTCACAGTACCCCGTTGTTCTCTCGGCTTTCCGCGTGTGCGGCTTTAGATGGTCTGTGAGCGGTTCAGCGCGGTCCGGAAGGCCGTGAGCCGGCCTGATAGATCCGCACGAGCTCGATCAATTTGTAACCGCGCGTCTGGTAGGGAGGGATGATTCGCTCGGTCCGAAGATACTGGAGCATGCCCTCGTCGCCATAGTCGGGAGCGCCAACGCCGTCAATTGCTTCGAGAAGCGACGACAGCGACGAAATCGTCATCGCTGCACCACGTGATGCTGCGAACGCGACGAACACTTCGTTGCTGATGAAACTGAATGAGGTGTCGGAACGGGACGCGGGCGCATCGGCGACTTTCACGAATGCAATTCCGGGAAGCACTGTGAGTGCATCGACGAGCACCTGCGTAAAGGCGCCTTCGCCGGACCAATCGGCGGTGTCGAGCTCCATCGCGCGCATGGTAACAGAGGGCTGAAGCCGCGCGAGTCACCCGTATGGACTTGGCGGTCGCTACTTCCGAGCTCGATGGATCGCCATCAACCCTCCGAGGACCGGCAGGGCCTCGCAGCTCGCGAAACCCTCTTCGCGTACGATGCTGCACACGGCAGAGGCTCCCGGATACCTCCGAATCGATTCGGGAATGTAGCGATAGGTGTCCGGATCGCGATGGAGCACGAAGCCGAGTGTGGATCCAACGACAGTCAGGTACGACAGGTAGACGCCCCGCACAATCGCGCTCGACGGACGATTGAAATCCAGCGACAGGAATAGTCCACCTGGTTTCAACACGCGATGAATCTCCGCGATCGCCTGCCGCAAGACGGGCACGTTTCGGATGCCGTATCCGGTCGTCACGAGATCGAATCGCGATGACTCGAACGGCAGCGCCATCATGTCACCGACAAGGAATCGCGCCGAGCGTCCGGCCGGCTTGTGCGCCGCGAGCTCGACCATGCGCGGCGTGATGTCGAGTCCGATCGCTCGCGCGCCGCTCGCGCTCAGCTGAAACGTGATGTCGCCAGTGCCGCAGGCCAGATCAAGGGCGCGTGCGCCGCTCTGAACCGCAGCCAACGTCACCAGACGTTCCTTCCAGCGGTGATCCTGCCCGTACGAGAGCAGCACTGTGATGAGGTCGTAGCGATCGGCAATCGTCGAGAAGAGCCGTCGGACGTAGCGGCCTTTGCTTGCGGGCGTGGACAGCGATTCGCGCAACCCCGGCCGATCGACCCGGTCGGGCGTTGCGCTCATGCGAGTACGGCTCGCGATGTCATTCCACCGCGATCGTACCTCGCATCGTCTCTGCGTGCGGAGTGCAGTTGTAGGTACGGTCTCCCGCCGACGCTGGTGCGGTGAACTCGATCGTTTCGGAGTCCTTGCCTTTGAGCAACCGCGTCGCCACTTTCAAGTCGGGAATGACGAAATCGTGGGACATCCCGGCATCGGTATTGGTCAGGATGAGGCGCACACGCTCGCCGGCTCGAACGCGTAACGTGGGGTTGATCGCGGGATCGTCGCCAAAGTGGTAGGCCATGTCACGGACGATGAGCCGAATCTCGTGAACGGGCGGCTCCCCTGGCGCCACGCGCGCAGCGACGCGCGGGAGCACCACGGACGTGGCCACTGCGCCCGCGACGAGCGCCACGCGAAACGTTTTCCTGGTCAGAATGCCCATTGGTCCCCTGATCGACCCGTCAACTCGCGCGGATTCATCCCACCAGCAGCCCGGTCGCGTACATCACGCCGAATCCCGCCAGCAGCCCGAGGTACACCGGTGCGGACGCAAAGCGTTCGATGACGCTGCCGGTCCCAGCCATCTGCCGCGCGATCTGCACGATGACCTGGGCGATCGCGCCTGCGCCCAAGCCGAGGAACGCCACCGCAAGAACGGGTGAATAGAGCAGGCCACCGATCCACGCTCCCAGAATCGTCGGGGCGCCGCCGAGTAGCCCGAGACGCACGAGCGTGCCGAGCGACGGCCGATCGCGCCCGAGCGGCGCGACGATCGCCAGCCCCTCGGTGGTGTTGTGCAGCGTAAAGCCGATGACGAGGAGCGTCCCGAAGGCCGCCTCGCCAAGCGCGTAAGCTGCGCCGATCGCCAGTCCTTCTCCGAGGTTGTGAAGTCCGATCCCAATCGCAACCAGCAAGGCGACCACCAGTCCTGAAGACTGTGTGGTCATCGCGCGCGTCCGCCGCTTCCTGAGCCAATTACTCAATGACTCGAGTCCCAGATAGGCGGCAAAACCGCCGGCGACGAGCAGCGCGAGTCCTTGATAGGCGGAAGGGATCGTCGATGCCGTCTCCATGCCCTCGTGAACAGCGTCGACGAAGAGGAACGCGAGCAGTCCGATCGTCAGCGCGAGAAGCGCATCAAGCCCCGCGGCGCTGAGCCGCGACGTGAGCGGATACCAGAGCAGCCCCAACGCCACTGGGATCACGCCGACGTAAATGCCGATGAGCGTGAACAGCCACAGCGAGCGCGCGCTCGCCTTCGGGGTGGTGACGGCGACCGGAATTTCATGTTCGAAGGTGGCGCCAGTCGACGTCAGGACCTTGACGAGGTGAGCCTCACCTTCCACCCACGGATACGGAACCTTCAGCGAGGTTCGTGCGAGATGGCGAAGGACGGTTCCCCCTTCCGCGGTGAACGCCCAATAGGCGTCATCCACCGTAACCTGCGCGATGGTGACGGTGTCCGGCCCATCGTTGAGCACGGTCAACACGATGCCATCGCTGTTGAGCACGGCGCGCTCGATGGCCAGACGCTCGATCGGCGGAGTGCCTTCGCTCTTGAGATGCTCCGCCGGGCCGGTCCGGATGATCAGCGCGAGCAGGCCGGCGAGAAGAAGAATCGGAAGGATGGCCGCGAGCCAGAGGGTCCATGATGCCCGAGGGCGGTCGGCGACTTCAGGTATCACGGCGCGCTCCTGTGGCCTCGAATGCGCCCATCCAGCCGAGCTCAGCGAATTCGCTCTGATGGGCGTGGAACATGAAGCGGCCGGGATATCTGAAGCGCGTTTCGAGAATCGCGCGCTCACCCTGACACAGCATGACGGTGTCCGTCCGCTCCGACGACGTCAAGGTCGTGCCGGTACGGAACACGTCGAAGAACATCCCGTGCAGGTGCAGGCTGTTGACGAGATCGAACTCCGTGACGTTGACGAGATACACGCGCACGAGCGTCCCGACGTCGACCTTGATCGGCGCGTGCATGAAGTGATTTGCGACGGTGTTGACCGCGTACACCTCGTTGTCGGCGTCGAAGTTCGTATCGAAGCCGTTCATCATCATCACCAGCTCGTCGGCCGGTGGCCTGGGCGTTTTGGGATCCACGATGAACACGCCGTAGAGCCCTTTGTGAATGTGCCGCTTCAGTGGGACCGCGTGGCAGTGATAGAGGTGCAGCCCGAACGGATCGGCGTCGAACTCGTAGACGAACTGCCCCCCAGGCATCACCTGATGCTCTGGAAGCGATCCATCCATCTCGGGGGGGTGCCAGCCGTGAAAGTGAATCGTGTGGGGGTGTGATCCCTGATTGACGAACGTCACACGGATGCGGTCGCCTTCTGTTGCCCGCAGCGTTGGCCCTGGAACCTGACCGTTGAACGTCCACGCCGGAAAGAAGATGCCCGGCGCGATCTCAATCTCACGATCGGCCGCAAAGAGCTGGTACTCACGAAGCAGGCTGCCGTCGGGTCGCTGAGTTTCGCGGTAGTATCGCTGCCGTTTCTCTGGAGCAAGGTCCGAGAAGTTCCACGCGCGCAGGAAGACGGTGGGATCGAACGATTCGGTCGAGACGCGCCCGACCGGACCCATGGCGTGCCCGGCGTGCTCGAGCGTGCTGTAGGGGCCGGCTTGCCGCGCGGAGAGCCGGTTGGCTGCCAGCGAGGCGGCCGCCACGGATGACCCGAACCCGGTCATCCGGAGAAGCGAACGTCGGGTCAGAGGCATTTTGGCATCGTGCTATCTATTTTTTGACTATACAAAATATAGAATTATACTCTTCATAAGTCAATGACGCCGTCGCATACGGTTGAGAACTACCTCAAGGCCATCCTCCAGGCGCAGACCGCGCTGACGTCTCCAGACGACAAGGTGCCCATGGGCCAACTCGCGTCGGCACTCGGGGTCGTGCCGGGGACCGCGACGACGATGGTGAAGGCTCTGTCGGAGTCCGGGTTAGTGGTTTACGAGCCGTACGGCGGGGTTCGCCTGTCAGCGGCAGGGGAGAAGCTGGCCACCCTGGTGCTTCGCCGCCATCGCCTGATCGAGCTCTTCCTCGTGCAAGTGATGGGCATGAGCTGGACGGAGGTCCATGACGAGGCCGAAAACCTCGAGCACGCGGTCTCCGACCGGCTGATCGACCGGATCGACGAGATGCTCGGCCACCCCTCGGCCGACCCGCACGGCGATCCGATCCCAGGTCCCGAAGGAACCGTGCGGCGCGAACAGTACGACACACTCCTGACCTGTCCACTGCAGACGCCTGTCACCGTTCGTCGCGTCAGCGATCAGGACAGCGAGTTCCTCCGCTTCGTTGAGCGCCACGACCTGAAGCCGGGCCAGACGGTCCACGTCGAGATGCGCGACGACGCCGCGGACAGCGTGAGGGTTCGCGCGACGGGCGATCGCGAATTCACGATCGGGGCGCGCGCGGCGTCAAAGGTGCTGGTGTCGCTGGCCCGCGCCCTGCTGCTGCTCGTCGCGCTCGTCGTACCCGCTCGCGCGCAGACGACGGTGCCCGCGCAGAAGGAAGAAAAGGACTTCGGCATCGAAGACAACTCGTTCCTCGTCGAGGAAGCCTTCAATCAGGAAAAAGGAATCTTCCAGAACATCTTCAACGCCACGCGCACGGACGGTCACTGGGGCACGACGTTCACACAGGAATGGCCGCTCGGAGGAGTAACGCATCAGTTTTCGTACACCCTGGCGTTCCTCGACGGCGGTACGCACGCCGGATTCGGCGACACGCTCATCAACTATCGCTACCAGGCACTGACGGAAGGACCGGGGCGTCCTGCGTTTTCGCCGCGCCTCAGTGTGGTGATCCCGACGGGCCGCTCCGCGGAAGGCCTTGGCGAGGGCTCGATTGGGCTGCAGATGAACCTGCCGTTCAGCAAGCGGGTCCACGATTTCTACTTTCACTGGAACGCGGGCGCCACCTGGCTGCCACGCGCGAGACCCGCGGGAGATGAAGTGGCCAGCGACCGCGCCGACATCTGGTCACCCTTCGTGGCGGGCAGCGGGATCTTCAGGCTGAGAGAGATGTTTCACCTGATGCTCGAGAGCATCGTGGCTTCCGAACAGTCGTTCGACGGGGTCTCGAAAAAGCGTGAAAAGGTCTTCGTGCTGTCACCAGGCGTGCGTGGAGGATGGAATCTCGGAGACCGGCAGCTCATCACCGGTCTCGCCGTGCCGATCACGTGGCAGGCCGACGATACCGATGCCGCACTCTTCCTGTATCTGTCGTACGAACTGCCCTTCAAAAAATGACTCACCCGGTGTAGGTGGCAAACGAGGACGGCGTCTCCCAGACCCGGACGGTCACGACGTCGAATCCCAGCTCGCGCCCCTGATCAAAAATCAACCTGGCGATTCGCTCGACGGTCGGATTACTTTCGAGCAGGTACATGGGTTCGCCGAGCTCTCGCAGCGGGCCGACGAGCGGGTCGTCGTGGCGAAGGATCATCTTGTGATCCAGCTCGCGATCGATCCAGCCCTTGACCGCGCGCTTGATGTCGCTGAAATCGGCGACCATGTTCCGGGCGTCGAGTCGATCGGTCCGGACTTCGATCTCCGCGACGGCGTTGTGACCGTGCGGATGCTTGCAGATGCCGTCGTAGTCGAGAAGCCGGTGGCCGTAACAGAACTCGATGCGCTTGGTGACGACGTACATGGATCAACTATACCGGGACTCGGGGCTCATCGCCGTCCTCTTCTCCGGAGGACTCGACAGCGCAGTGCTCCTGGCACAAGCCGCCCGTACGGCGACGGTCCAGCCGCTCTACGTGTCGGTCGGTCTCGCCTGGGAATCACAAGAGCGTGAAACAGCTGATCGGCTTCTCGCGTCACCGCCGTTCCGGACCAACGTGCGACCGATGTCGATCCTGCACATGGACATGCGTGACGTCTACCCGCCGAGCCATTGGGCGATTCGCGGTGAAGCTCCGGCGTTCGATACGCCCGACGAGGACGTCTATCTCGAAGGCCGCAACATCGTTCTGCTGTCGAAGGCGTCCGTGTTCATGGCGCGTGCGAAGATCTCACGCGTCCTGATCGGGCCGCTCGCGGGGAATCCGTTTCCGGACGCGAGCGCGACCTTCTTCGATGCGATGGGAGGTGCTCTATCGATCGGCCTGGCAGCGCCGATCATCATCGAGGCGCCGTTTGCCGCGATGCACAAGTCGGATGTGATCAGATTGGGAGAATCACTTGGCGTGCCCTTCGAGCTGACGCTGTCGTGTATGCAACCTTCGAACGGCAGGCATTGTGGACGATGCAGCAAGTGCCGCGAACGCCGTGATGCGTTCGTCGAAGCGCGGATCGACGATCCGACCAGTTACGCGGTGAAGCCGATCAGATAGGTAGGATCAAGAGGCGCGGAGGCGAATCCCGCCGTCTCCGGTTCGGATCCGAAGTCGCTTGCCACCCTCACCAAGACGGCCGCGGACCGTTCGACGATCCGTTTCTCCGCCGTTCGCCGTCGACACATCGAGCTCGTTCCGGATGGCGCCGTCGCCGGTGTGTGCGTCGAGATCCGCATCGAAGTTCTTCGGCAGGTACAACGTGACGCCGCCGTCACCAGTCGTGATCTCCCAGTCATCCGCCATCGAGGAACCCGGCTCGGCGCGATACACGATGGATCCGTCGCCGGTATGCAGTTTCAGGCTCACGAGCTTGCCGGCGACGTTCACCCCGCCGTCCCCGGTATCGAGGCTGAGCCGGCCTTCGGCGCCGTCGACCGTGACCGAGCCGTCACCGGTGTTCAAGCTGAGTTCGCCGCTGATTTCCGTGGCTCGAATGCTGCCGTCGCCAGTACGAAGTTCCAGGTTGCCCGTCACTCTCTCGACACGGATCGAACCATCCCCGCTCTTCGCCCGGATATCGGCGTGTCGGGGCACAGAGACGATGAGCTTTGCGGAGGCTGAACGATGAAACCCGAAGTGGCTGAAGCTCTCTGATCGCGGGCGCTTGACCTCGAGCTCGATGCGATTTCCGTCCTGCGTCGCGTTGATCGTGAGTTCCTCGACGGCTTCCTTGGTCGCGCCCCGCTTTTCGATCTCGACGAGGACGTCCGGCTTGTCCCACGACTGAATCTCGATCGCGCCGTCGAAGGTCGTGAGCTGCAGTTGCGGCGTGCCCGAAACGGTGAAGCGCTTTTCCTCCCGGACAATCTGCCCCTGTGAATCGACACTGACGACGCACCCGGAAACAAGCGGAGCGCTGGCGATTGTGGCCGCGAGGATGGCAAATCTCATACCGCAGTAGACGGGCCTGACCCGCTTGGCGTTCCGCGCGAAATGCATCAGGAGCTCCCGGGCCAGACTTGGCGCCCGCCCACGAAAGTTCGACGAACCTGGAAGTCCCTGTCGAGTACGACCAGATCGGCGACCGCACCCGCCGAGATCACGCCAAAGCCGTGCAGATTCAGTGAACGTGCCGGCGTCGTCGAGCAGATCGTCGCGGCGACCGTCAGCGGAATGCCCATGCCTGTCACCAGCATCGCGAATGCGCGGTCCATCGTCAAGACGCTGCCCGCAATCGTCCCGTCGTCGAGGTACGCGGCGTCGCCGACCGTGATGGGTCTGCCTCCGAGCGTCGCGCGAGCGCCGCGCGGCAGGCCGGAGCCGGCTGTCCCGTCGGTGATGGCCATGATCCTCGCCGGCTGCTTGGCGGAGATGGCGAGTCTCACCATCGCGGGATGCACGTGCACGCCGTCACAGATGATCTCGGCGGCCACATCCTCGTGATCGAGCACTGCCGCTGCCAGCCCGGGCGAACGGTGTGCGAGCGGCGTCATCCGGTTGAAGAGGTGGGTCGCGTGCCGGGCGCCGGCGGCGATCGCTTCCAGCGCCTCGTCATACGACGCCCCCGAATGTCCGAGCGACACGCGATGGCCGTGCGACGTCAGATCTCGAACGAGCTCGATGACGCCGTCGAGCTCCGGCGCGACGGTGACGATGCCGACGTCAGGACGTGCCTCTTCGATCTCGTGAAGGATCTCTTCGCCGCAGAAGGTGCCTTCGGCACGGGGGCCACGTGGCAACCGAAGACATTCGACCGGCTGGGCCCCACAGTAGTCCGGGTTGATGAAATTGCTCTCGAGGTGAGCGGGCAGGACTCGCGCGCCGCTGATGGCCGCGGTGCGGGCCGCGCGCACGTCGGCCAGCATGCTGCGGAGCGCCTCGGGCGCGCAGGCAATGGACGTCGGGCAGAAAGCTGTCACCCCAAACCGTGACAGCCGCACAGCGATGCCGGCTATTGCGCCGCGACCGTCGAGCGAATCCATCCCCTCGACGCCGTGCACGTGGACGTCGATGAAACCTGGAGCGATGTACGCGTCGCGGCAGTCGACCTGAGTCGCACCCGCAGGACCAGAGTTCTCGCCTGAAATAACATCGGCGATTCGATCTCCGTCGACAACGACGGTGCCCGGAGCAAGCACGCGATCGGGCAGGATGACGCTGGCGCCTGACAGGACGATCATGCGGGGACGATCTGAAGGCGCACGGCTATTCCTGCTCGTCGTCGATGTGCCACTGGAGCTTGCGTCCTTCAAGCGGGAGCGATCGCGCGCCCGGCGCACGAAAGAGCTTGCGATCGACTTGCTGCATCAGCTTCCGCAGCCAGCGCTCGTCGGGCGCGAAGAAGACGATGACGCCAGCGCCTTCCTCTGGAGGAAAACGGCGGTCGTCGACGTAGTCCTGATCGAGAGTGACGAGCGTGCGTCCGATTCGCCGCGCCAGCCGGTAGTGCTCGCGGTCTGACGCACGGCGCAGTTCGTCGTGCTCGAGGACGAAAAACACATCCCACTGCAGATCGACCCGCATGAACTCGACGACGCCGTTCGGGATGTTGGCGTCGGCGTAGACGCGCGGCCGCTCGGCAACGTCACCGGCGTACGCCGAGAGCTCTGTGGACAGCGTCCGCATTCATCGGTGCCGGTCGATCTCCGCCGGCTCGGAGGTGATGGACTTCTCGGTGTGTGCTTCCAGCGCCTGCCGCCGGAGGTCGGCGACGAGTTCGTCTCGCTGGTGCAAAAGCTCGCGGCGCTTTCGGCGTCCGTTCGGCGAACCGACCACGTACTCACAGAACAACGGGAACGCAATTGTGGAGTCGCAGTACGCGACCACCGTATCGGGAAGCACACCGGGATTGACCTTCCCCCAGCTGACGGCCTCCGCCGGTGTCGCACCGGAGAGACCGCCCCAGACCACCTGATCGGTCGTGATCTGGATGAAGTAGTCGTTTCCCCCCTTGGGGATGCCGTACACCTCCCAGAGCGTCGGCTGACCCTGCAGGTAGAAATTCTTCGGCGAACCACCGCCGAGGATGACACAGCCGTTCTGCTTCCCGGCAAGGATGATCGCGCATACCTCGTTGACGTCGCGATTGGGATCGATCATCAACGTTCCGCCGTTCATGAGCTCGTGGTAGGCCACGTTCATCCCGATCGAGCTGTCACCAGGCGACGACGTGTAGATCGGCACACCGGCAAGCGCCGCACGTGCGACTACCGAGTACTCCTCGCAGCCGGGATGCAGATCGAGGAGATCCTGTCCGAGCCGGTAGTGGAACTCCGATGTCGAGATCGGACCGGCGAGCTTCGAACGCACGAGAAAGTCGCGGATGTACGCGTCGGTCTCGAGCAGCACCGTGGCTGGAAAGAGCACGTCGTAGATCCGGATGATCCCCTTCTCGTACAGCTCCACGTCGTCGAGAAACGGCGACCCGCGGTGGAGCGAGAAGTTCAGCGCGTAGTGGAGGTCGTGGTACAGGTTCGCGCCGGTGCTGATCATGAAGTCGACGAGGCCCCGGTCCATCAGCTCAATCACGCAGCCGCCGAGGCCCGCCGGGGTCATCGCTCCGGCAACCGTCAGGCCGATGGTGGTGTCGTTCTCGGGCGCCAGCATCTTGTCGGCGAAGATGTGACAGGCCTCGGACAGCCGTCCGGCGTTGAATGCCTGGAAGCCCCCCTCGATTAGCTCCCGGACCTCGGCGCTGCCACGAGGACGGTAGTAGGTGATGGCTTTGCCGCCCAAGTAGTTCTTGTCCTGATGGCCCGGTGCGCCGGGCGCTCGGTGGGGCACGTGGGGATCCTCCTGCGGTTTCCAGCTTACATCAGCGGCGCTATAGACGCGTGGCGGATCGGCCGAAAACCCTTGACAGCGGGACGGATCCGGAGCGAAGGTCAATCCGCCTTTCTACCGGGCCGTCACACGTACTCATACATGCCCGATTCCGCCGCTGGCGCAGGCTCTCAGATTCTGGGAATCGTTCTGCTCGTGGCGGCGCTCCTGGCTGCGGTCGCGATCGCGTTTTTCTGGGCCAAAGGGCGCAAACTTCCGGGCGCGCACGTTTTCCGAGCGAGCCGCATGAGCCGCGGGAACCTGCTGTTCCCGACGCAGGTGGCGGTAACGCCGACGAGCGTCGTGCACTTCACACCGCGCTTCGTTGGCGGCTACGAGCACTCGATGCACATCGCGCACGTGGCATCGGTCGCCATCGAGCAGAATCTGGTCTTCTCGAACGTGCTCATCGAGAGCTCCGGAGGCACGAGCCCGGTACGGTGCCATGGGCATCGCAAGCGCGACGCCGTCGAAATGAAACGGCTGATCGAGGAATTTCAGACCCAGTACTACCGGGGGCAGCGCACGGAGCCGCCCGCGAGAACAGCAGCAGGCCAGTAAGTGGAAAACCTCACAGCACACGGGCGGCGAACAGAGCCGACAGACGTCGAGGCGCGGTTTCAGTCTCTGGTGCAGTCGCCGCTGCGAGCGGCGATCCTGCGGTTCCTGTGTGCGCGTCCCGGGGAGGGATTCGACGTCGAAGCGCTGATGCAGACGTTCGGTCGGATGCGGCTGGACGTCGAGAACTGTGTTCGCGAGCTGGTGGCGTTCGGCGTCGCGCAGCGGATCGCGGGCGGAGGCGCGCCACGCTACACCTTCGTTCAGCCGGAACAGGAAGCCATCCGCGATCTGCTGGATCAATTCCTCGAGCGGCGCGCGACGGTCAGCCACGAGGATCGCTCACCCGCCGTCCAGCGCTTCCGCGAGATGATCGGGCGGGACGAGAAGATGCTCGTCGTCTTCGAGTGGATCCGCACGGCCGCCAAGTCGGACATCTCGGTGCTCATCCTCGGACCGACGGGCTCGGGCAAGGAAGTCGTGGCGCGGATGATCCACGAGTTGAGCCGGCGCGGCACGAACAAGTTCCAGGCGGTCAACTGCGCCGCCCTGCCGGACACGCTCTTCGAGTCGGAGATTTTCGGGTATGAAAAGGGCGCGTTCACCGGGGCCCATGACCGCAAGCCCGGACGGCTCGAGCTCGCCAACAACGGCACGCTGTTCCTCGACGAGATCGGGGACCTGTCGATCGTCGCGCAGGCCAAACTGCTGCGCGTCCTCGAGGAGCGTCGCTTCGAGCGACTCGGTGGAAACACGTCGATCGAGGTGAACTTCCGGCTGATCTCGGCAACCAACCGGCCGCTCGATCAGTTCGTCCGCGACTCGCGCTTCCGCGAGGACCTGTACTACCGGGTCAACGCGTTCTCGATCCGGCTGCCGTCGCTGCGTGAACGCACCAGCGACATCGCCGTCCTGTCACAGCGGTTCCTCGCGCGTTACTGCGCCGCCAACGGGCTGCCACTGGACGGCAAGTCGTTCTCAAAGGAAGCCGTCGACCTGATGATGCAGTACCACTGGCCGGGGAACATCCGCGAGCTCGAAAGCACGGTCTCGCGTGCGGCGCTCTCCTCGCCGGGCCGCGTGATCCGTCCGGGCGACGTCGAGTTCCTGCACGCCGCCGAGACGCCGGTCGAGACAAGGCGCGAACGCATGCCCACCCTCGCCGAAGCCGAGCGCGCCCACATCGTCCGGGTGCTCGAGAACGTGAACTGGAACAAGAAGCAGGCGGCCTCGGTGCTCGAGATCAGCCGCGGCACACTCTATCGAAAGATCGTGGAATACGGGCTGGAGAGCGAACCCAAAACGTCCCGAAATAAGACACGCCGGCCAGACTAGTGTGCGGACGGCGCCGAAATGCTGAGATAAATCGTTCAGATTGAAATGGCTCTGAATGGAACACGCATGAATTCCTGCTAGTCCATATCGCTCTGTTAGTTGCAGGCATCACCCGGCAAGAATGTCCTGAACCGGCACACCATTTCCCTCCTTTTCATTGCGATCGGTTCCCAACGCCGCTCCGCACTTGCCAGCAACCTCCGGTTTTTCTATTGTTTACGGCATTCAGTCGGACCGGTCTGGTCTCGGGCAGATTGCTTGCACAGTTTGCGCAGTCACAAAAACACGGGTGTGCTTCGCGTCATGACACGACATGTGCGCCTTCTCGCGGCCCTGATTCTGGCGGCCGGCCTGTCCGCCCCCGCGGCGCGACACGCGGCCGACGGGAAGCTGGATGTGTCGCTGAGGGCGCGCGCACACGCTCCGAGGGGAAGTTCGCGCGTCATCGTTCGAACCGCCGCACCCGACCTCGCCGTCAGCCAGATTCGTGACGCCGGAGGCACATTCGGGCGACGTCTCCGTGCTGCTGACAGCGTGTCGGCGGAGGTTCCCGATCGGGCGCTCGACGCGTTGGCCGCGCGGCCCGAGATCCTCGGGATCAGCCTGGACCGGCCCGTCACCGGGACGGCCGACGCCGTCGCCGCAACCGTCGGCGCGCGATGGGTGCAGGAATCACTTGGCGTCGACGGCTCGGGCATCGGGGTCGCCACCATCGATTCGGGTGTGTCGGCCGCGCACGATGATCTGGCGCCCCAGCGGATCGCCCACTTCGCCGACTTCGTCAATGCGCTGCCGTCACCGTACGACGACTACGGCCATGGGACGCACGTTGCCGGCATCATCGCCGGCAACGGCTACGACTCGGGCGGCGCGAAGAAGGGCCTGGCACCCGGTGCGACGCTGGTGGTGCTCAAGGCGCTCGATGCCACCGGCAGCGGCTACATCAGCAACGTCATCTCGGCGGTCGACTACGCCATCGCGAATCGCGCGGCCTACAACATCCGCGTGATCAATCTCAGCGTCGCGGCCGGCGTGTACGAGTCGTACACCACCGACCCGCTGACGCTCGCGGCCCGCCGCGCGGTGGACGCCGGCATCGTCGTCGTCGCCGCGGCCGGCAACTTCGGTCTGACGCCGCAAGGCAACGCGCAGTACTCCGGCATCACGGCTCCCGGCAATGCGCCCTGGGTACTCACGGTGGGCGCGAGCAACGACATGGGCACGCCGGACCGCTCCGATGACATCGTCGCGCCGTTCAGCTCGCGCGGCCCATCGGCCGTTGACGGGGCCGATAAGCCTGACCTCGTCGCGCCTGGCGTCAACCTCGAGTCAACGACGGACCCGGGCAGCGCGCTCTACGCGACGCATCCGAACGCGCGCATCTGGGGATCGGTGAGAACCGCCAGCCCGCCCTACTTGAGCCTGAGCGGCACGAGCATGGCGGCGCCCGTCGTGACCGGGACCGTCGCGCTGATGTTGCAGGCGAATCCTGCGCTCTCGCCGGGAGAGGTGAAGGCGATCCTGCGATCGACGGCGCAGCGCAGCGACAAGTTCGACGCCGCCACGCAGGGCGCCGGCTTTCTCGACGCTCGCGCGGCCGTGGAGCTCGCCCGGCGCATCGCCGGAGATCCCGGCGTGAAGCCGGACGCCGAGACGCCGATCGAGCTCGCAACCTGCAGCGACGATCCCTCGAACTGCGGCAGCGCCGTGAGCTCGGTGGACGGTGGTGGTCTGGCTGAGGGTACGGACCAACATGTAGGCAGCGCGCTTCTCGAGGACTCCGCAGATCAGCTGGCGGAGCCGGCGGACTCACGTCGGAGTGGATGGCGATGAGAGCGCTGAAGGATCTCCCGGTCGGCGCGCGCGTCTACGTCGTCAGCATCATCGCTGCAGGTGTCGCGATGTTCGCCGCCTGCGTTCCGTTCAGGACCTTCGATTCGCCGGTCCTGCTGCTGACGCTGCTGGTGCTTTCGTCAGTGACCTCGGTCTACAAAGTCCACCTGCCGCTCGTTCGCAGTGGATCGACGATGTCGGTCTCGTACGCCGTGGACTTTGCGTCGCTGCTGCTGCTCGGGCCGGGGCCGACGATGCTCGTGGCGGTCGCGAGCGCGTACAGCCAGTGCACCTTCAAGATCAAGGAGCGGAATCCGTTGTATCGCACGCTGTTCAGCATGGCGTGCCTCGTGCTGACCGTTCAGACTGCCGGCACCGTGTACGGCATGCTCGGCGGCGTACCCGGCGTGCTGACCTTGAACTCGGTCGCGCGCCCGCTCGTTGGGGCCGCGACGACCTACTTCATCATCAACACGCTGACGGTCGCCACGGCGATCGCGCTCTCCACACGCCAGTCGATCGCGAAGATCTGGAACGAAAACTTCCTGTGGAGCGCGCCCAGCTACTTCGTCGGTGCGAGCGCGGCCGCACTCGGCGCCTGGATCGTCGTGGAGTTCTCGGGCAAGTGGCTCGCACCTCTGGCGGCGGCTCCGCTCTACCTGACGTATCGCACCTACAAGGTCTATCTGGGCCGAATCGAAGACGAACGCCGTCACGTCAACGAGATGGCGGAACTGCACCTGGCGACGATCGAGGCGCTCGCGCTCGCCATCGACGCCAAGGATCAGACGTCCCAAACGCACATCCGCCGCGTCCAGCTCTACGCGACCTCTGTCGCACGCTCGATGGGGATGGCGGAGAACGAAGTCCAGGGCGTGAAGACGGCGGCGCTGCTCCACGACATCGGCAAGCTCGCCGTGCCGGAGCACATCCTCTCGAAGCCAGGGCCGCTCACGCCTGAAGAGTTCCAGAAGATTCGCGCGCATCCGAAGGTCGGCGCCGACATCGTGAGCTCGGTGCCCTTCCCATATCCGGTGGCGCCGCTGATCCTCAGCCACCACGAGCGCTGGGACGGCAAGGGCTATCCGTCGGGGCTCAAGGGGACGCAGATCCCGCTCGGCGCGAGAATCCTGTCGGTCGTCGACTACTTCGACGCGCTGATGGCCGAACGGCCGTATCACAAGGCCATGTCCTACGAGGCCGCGATCGGACTGCTTCAACAGGAGGCAGGCAAGGGGCTCGATCCAGCGGTCGTCGCGACGTTCATCGAACAGCTGCCGGCACTCCAGGCACAGGCGGCCAAGCTCGAAGCGGGGCTCAAGCGATCGGCGCAGGACATGGCGGGACAACCGGTCGGACGCCCGGCGACCGGGCTCACGCCCGAGCCCGCGAAGAAGAACGTCTTCGAGGACATCGCGCTCGCGCATCGCGAGATCTATGCGTTGTACGAGATCGCGCAGGCGATGGGCACGAGCCTCGGCGTCTCGGACACGATGGCCCTCATCACTGCGAAGTTGAGCAACCTGGTCCCCTACTCGTGTGCGGCGCTCTTCCTCTACGACGAGGACACCGATGCGTTGCGGTGTCGCTTTGCAACCGGTACCGACGCCGAGCTCATCCACCAGATCTCGGTCCGGTCCGGCGAAGGACTGACTGGCTGGGTTGCCAGGAATCGCCGGCCGCTCGTCAACGCCCGGCCAAGCGCGGATTTCGAGGCCGCCGGGCTGATGTCGATGCCGTCCTCGCTCCAGTCCGCGCTCGTCTGCCCGCTGCTCTTCAACGATCGATTCATCGGGACGTTGTCGGTCTACCACGTGGAGCCGGCGTTCTACCGCGACGATCATCGCCGCCTCCTCGATCGCGTCTCAGAGCAGGCGGCGGCCGTCATCAACAACTCCGTCCTCTTCGAGCAGACGCAGGAAGACTCGCTGACGGATCCGCTGACCGGGCTCCCGAACACCCGTTTCCTGTTCATGCATCTGACGCGGGAGCTCGCCCGAGCCGATCGGCTGGACTCCGAGGTCGCGCTGATGGTCATGGACCTCGACAGCTTCAAGGAGATCAACGACAACCACGGCCACCACGTCGGCGACCGTGCGCTCTGCGAAGTCGCGCGTGTGCTGCGCGCCGCGATCCGTCCGTACGACATCTGCGTCCGCTACGCCGGCGACGAGTTCATCGTCGTGCTCTCCGGCTGCAGCATGCAGGAGGCCGAGCAGAAGCGGCTGGAATTGCAACAGGGGATCGACGAGGTCTACTTCGAGGCGCGTCCGGGCAAGCGTCTCAAGCTGGGAATCAGCCTCGGCGCCGCGGTCTTCCCGCATGATGGCGACACCTACGAGGCGCTGCTCGCCGTCGCGGACAACCGGATGTATCAGGACAAGGCCGCGCGCAAGCGGAGCGGCGCGCGCATCACCATCGAAACACCACTACGCGCCGAGGCGTAGCGAACTCGTCATCGCGGGCCCGCGTCTCGCGCTTCGACTTTCGTGGGTGCGGTTGCTAAGATTCGGCCGTGTCCGATTCCCTCGTTCTGAGGGCTTCCAGCGTCAGGTTCGCGACTCCGTCCACACGCATTCTGCGGCTCGATCTCGACGGCGCCGTCTTCAAGTACCTGCCTGGTCAGGCTGCGAACCTCGGCCTGGCCACGAGCGCCGAGCGGGTGCCGTATTCGATCGCTTCGGCTCCGGAAGAAGCGCTGCGTAACGGATACCTCGAGTTCCTGATCAAGATCGAACCGTCAGGCCGTTGGGGACACAAGTTCGACGGGCTTGGGCGGGGGATGCGGATCGGTGTTCAGGGACCGTGGGGATCATTCACCTTCCCCAATCGCCCCCCGGAGCAGCACTTTCTCTTCATCGCGGGAGGCACCGGCATCGCGCCTATCCGCGCCATGCTGCACCACATGATCCTCACGCGGCAACCGGGACATCCCCGGCTCCTCTTCAGCGCCCGGACACCCGACGAGTTCGCGTACCTGCCGGAGCTCCGACGGATGGCCCGACACGGATCGCTGGAGCTCGCGCTGACCGCGACGCGGGAGGTTGGTCCGCGCTGGCGCGGCGAGCGTGGACGGATCGCTGCGTCGCGACTCGCTCAGCTCGTCAATCACCCCGAGACCCGGTGCTTCGTCTGTGGCCCGAGCTCGCTGGTCAACGACGTGCCGGTCATGCTGCACGCGCTGGGCATCCCGCGAAAACTGATTACGCTGGAGGAATGGTAGGAAGGAGATTTGATCCCTTCTATTTGCAGCGTGGACTTCACGTCGGTGACGCCGTAGATCTTGCGGGCAATGGCGATCGCTTTGTCGCGCTCCTCAGCCGAGCGCACGGCGCCCGAGAGCGTGACGACGCCTTTGAACGTATCGACGTCGATGCGCAGGCCGCCCCGCAGGCCGCCGACGTCCGGATCGTTGAGGAGCGCCGTCTTCACGCGCGTGGTGATGGTCGCATCGTCGATCGTCTGCCCGACGGTTTTCCCGCACCCGGAAACGAGCAGTGGGATGACGAGCGTCAGCGCGAGGGCGATCGCCGTCAAGTTGTCGGTTTTCATCGGGCGAGAACCTCCGGGGCTGCGGCGCTGCGCAAAGATCGGCACAGGGCTCGAGCCTCGGATTCGACGAAGTGCAAGCTACATGCCCGTGGCGTGATACCCGCCGTCAACCATCAGCACTTCGGCCGTCACGGCGCGTCCCGCAGGCCCGAGAAGAAACACCGCCGCGTCGGCCACCTCTGCCGTCTCCACGGTCCTTCGCAATGGCGCGCGATCCCGATAGTGCTGCAGGATTGCTGAGAAACCCGAGATACCGGACGCCGCCAGTGTCTTGATGGGGCCCGCGGAGATTGCGTTCACGCGGATCCCTTTCGGTCCGAGATCCGCCGCCAGGTATCGCACCGAGGCCTCGAGCGCAGCTTTCGCAACCCCCATCACGTTGTAGTTCTGGAAGACGCGTTCGCTGCCAAGGTAGGTCAGCGTGAGGATGCTGCCGCCGCCTCGGCGTTCCATCAACGGCAGCGCGGCGCGCGAAAGCGCGATGAGAGAATACACGCTCACGTCGAGCGAGATACGAAACCCTTCGCGGCTGGTCTGCACGAATGGCGCTGACAACTCCTTCGGCGGCGCGAACGCCGCTCCGTGCACGAGGAAGTCGAGACCGCCGAACTCCTTGTCGATCTGCTCGAACACCGCCGCGATCTGCGCGTCGTCGGTGACATCGCACGGCAGAATCAGCGGATTCGCCAGATCCGCGGCGAGCTCGCGGACGTTTTCCTCGAGCCGCTCTCCCTGGTACGTCACCGCCAAGCGCGCGCCAGCCGCCGACGCGGCTTTCGCAATCGCCCACGCAATCGAACGCTTGTTCGCTACTCCGACAATCAGACCCGTCTTGCCAGCGAGATCAGTCATGATGGTCTCGTTTCTAAGTTCCCAGTTCTCAGTGCCCAGCCTGCGGCCAGCGGCCAGCGGACCGCGGCCAGCGGACCGCGACAAGGATCAACGTGTCTTAGGCGGCAGCAGCCGCTTGGGAAACTTCGCGACGATGGTGTAGTTCGGATCGACGACGTTGGCGACGCGTGTGTGGCCGCCCTGCGAGACGACTTGATACGCTTCGAGCCGTTCGAAGCCGTAATCCTCCACGAGCCAGTCGATGAGCTCGACCTGCGCGATGCGAAACGCGTCAACGAGGGGACGCGCGCTTCCCGCGACCATGAGATCGTCGGCGTCCTCCATCCGCGGCCAGCGGATCCGGCGTCCCTTGATCAGGTCGAATTGAAACGTGACGTCCATCGTCGTCTCGAGACCCGAGCCGACGATCTCTCCGTCACCCTGGAGTGCGTGGGCGTCACCGAAGTAGAAGAGCGCGCCGTCGTGGAAGATCGGCAGATAGACGGTGGTGCCTTCACGCGCATCGGCGGCGTCCATGTTGCCGCCGAAATTGCCCGGCCACAGGCCGCCCCACGCTTCCTCACCGGCAGGCGCCACGGCCAGCCGTCCGAGCATCGGCTTGAGGGGAATCTCGATCGACTTCGATGCCGAGTTCGGCAGATCGAGGATGCCCATGTTGCGCGCGCGATCCAGTCGCCAGACGAACCGGCGCGCCGGCAGCGGCTCGTTCAACATCCGGGTGCGCGAATCACCGGCCACAGCACTGATGCCCGTCGGGTTGATCGCGGACACGGCAGTGTCGCGGTTCGGCCGGAGCCGCAGGATGCGCACGACGAGCGTGTCCTCCGCGGTCGCGCCTTCTATGTAGAACGGCCCGACCTCGCCCGGCCATGCACCGCCGGCGCGCTCGTAGTAATCACCGGGCTTCGAGAACGTACGGGTCTGGACGACCGCGCCCGGCTTCAGGCGCAAAACCGGCTCGCGGACGGCAAACGTCTGCACGCCGGCGACAGGCTCGTAGGGGATCGGCGTTGGCTGCGGCTGCTTTGACTGGAGCGCGACCCACAGCACGGCAAGGACTGCGAGGTGCATGGCGGACTCCGGAGCGGAAAAGAGATGGTTCGGAGAAGAGAGACTGGCGTCTATCGTGAGCGCTTCTTACCCCCGCCGCCGCGGCGCGGGTTTTGCGGCGATCGGAAGCCTCCGCCGCCTTGGCCACGACCGGCCGCGCCGCGACCCGGACCGGCGGGTCGGGATCCGGCGAAGCGTGGACCGCCGTGCGTGCGATTGCCATTGGGCCCCTGATTTCCACCGCCCTGGCCGCGCGCTTTCATCCGACTATCTCCGCGGAAATGGCCGTTGCCTCGTCCGCCTGCCTGTCGAATCGTGAACTCGGGCAGCGGTCGCGCGTCTTTCTGTCCTTCGGGTCGAGGCAGCGTGGCTCGAATGAGCGGTCGATGGACCGGACCCTCTTCGACGTCTGGCACGACCTCCTGAACGTCCTCTTCGGGTTCGGCCGCCTCGAGGATGGGGGCACTCACATCCTCGTTCGGCGGGTCGGCGATGATCGGAGCGGCCTCGGGCTCGGGTTCGGGTTCGTGCTCGGCGGGAGCCGTCAACACCGGAGTCGCCTCGGTCTCGGGCATCCCCGCGAGTACTTCTTTGTACAGCGCCGCGGTGCCTTCCTTTTTCTTCCGGCGTGGAGCCTTGCCGCCCTTGTAAGGGTGCTCGGCATCGCACGTCGTACACCGCGTTTGCTTGACGTCTTCGTCGATCATCGCGACCACCGCGTGATTCGTGACGCGGCGCTCGCGCGGACAGTAGTCGTCCAATATGTCACCGAGACGCAGCCGGCGCTGCTCCATTCATTCCCCCGAGAGTGTTGCGATTGGCTGGTTGGAAAGCCGCTGGGCGCAGGGTCTGCAGAGTGTAGCAGAGCCGCTCCCGTTCACGCAATAACGACGCCCGCAAGTGTTTCGTTTCAAGGATGTTGCAGTCTCGTCCCGGTTCGAGTCCGATCGATCCACGCGAGCGCGGCGTCGAGCGTCGCGTCGCGATTGGCCAGCAGATCCGCCCGCGTGAGTGGCACCGGCTGGTCGGGAATCACGCCGCGCCCCTCCAGGCGCGTGCCGTCGGCAGTCACGAAGTCGCCGTACGCGTGAATCAGCACGTCCCCGTTGGGCAGCTTGTCGAAAAGCGCCGGCAGGGCCTGACCCATCGACGTCTGACCGAAGACGCGGGCGCGACCGAGCGACTGCATGCCGCCGGTGAAACACTCGGATGCGCTTCCCGTGAGCGCGTCCACGAGGATCGCGACCGGACCGCCGAAAACATCCACGCGCGCGCCGCTCGCGTTCACGAGCCGCGGGTTGGCGACGAAGTGCAGCTCGTTGTCCCGCGTCTTCATTACGCCGAGCGGCTTGCGCTCCGCGATGAAGTGTCCGGAGATTCCCATCAACATCGCGGCAAGCCCGCCAGGATTCACGCGCAGGTCGATCACGATACCGTCAGACGCGCGGAAGTCGTCCATCGCTTTCTGAAACAGTTGATCGACGGCCGCCATCCAGACGTTGAAGCGAATCACACCGACGCTTCCGCCGCCTGGAGTTCGATGCCGTTCCGCATCCACTCTCACGTACATCGTCGGCAGATTGCCGACGGTGACCGGCTGTCCCTGCTCAGGCCGCCGTTCGACCGCCATCCCGATGGTTCCTCCGCTGCCGTTCTCGAACATGACCGCGACGCGCGAGCCTTCAGGACCCCGGAGGCGGTGCTCGACGAGGCTCCAGATCTGCACGTTGCGCAGACGCTCGGGCGCCGACGATGAGATCGTGTCGAGGATCTCCGAAACCGGCTTGGACTCGATCGACATCAGACGCCAGCCCGTTCGCACCCCCGCGGCCGCCGCACCACCATGTGGATCGACGTAGGTGACGAGCAGGTCGCGGCCAACCAGACGGTAGTCGAAGCCGGGATCGCCGTTGCCGTCGGCCGCGCTGGCGCGGGGCGAATCGGCCGTCGCGGGAATCAACGCGAAGTGCGACTGGCCCAGACGGCCGAGCATGTCCCGGATGACCGCGCGCAGTTCCCCGGGGTTGGCCGCCTCGGCGGCGCGCGGCCGCAACTCGGCGCGCACGGCGTTCCAGTCGACCCCGTTCATCGCGGGATCGAAGTGCGAGTCGCGCACGATCGTCCAGGCGGCATCGAACGTCTCGAGGCCCAGCGGCGCCTGCGCGGCGAGCGGCACCGCGGTCGCGGCACAAACGGCGAGTGCAAGAACGAAGAGTCGAGTCACTTACTTCACGATGGCTTTGATCGCGGCCGGCGGCTCGAAGACCGATGGATCCACGTTGTCGTACTCGATCGAGCTGATCGTGATCACCTGTTGCAGCCCCATGACGGTCTGCTTGATCGTCGTCGCCTGCATCAACTTGCCGAAGCGCTTGTAATCGCTCTCGACGGTCGTGCCCGTAAACGTCCCCATCGCCGTGTCGCGGGTGGCGATGCTCCCCGCCTTCAGGCCGGTCTCGACGTCGTAGAACTCGAAATCTTCCCCGCCACCCTTCCGAACGAGACGGACTTTGTAGCAGGGACGGCCTTCGAACGTCGCTTTCTCGACCGTCGTCAGCGACTCGTAGCGATCGTCGGCATGCAGCTCCGAAAAGAAGTCCGCGTCGAATCGCTTCTGTTCGAGCTCCTTGCCTTGCAACACGGTCGGACCAGTCATCGCGGACATCGACCAGCCGACCGTGCCGTCAAAGCCTTCCTGCACGTCGCCGAGTCCGGCAAGCGTCATCTTGATGAGCGCCTTGTTCGGCTTCGCGGCGAACACTTCGACCGTTCCGGTCATCCCAGCCGACGGCAGGGAAATCGTCCCCGTCGCATGCGACGACGACTGTGCCTGCATCGCCGCGCGCCCGCCGATGGCGGCGATGTAGCGATCGATGATCTGGCGCGCCGGCGGCAGCTGCTCGGCCGGCTTCTCCGCAGGCGCCTGCACCTTGGCGGGTGCCGGAGTCTGCTGCGCCGGCGTTTGTGCCCCGAGTGGCGCTG
This sequence comes from Vicinamibacterales bacterium, assembly GCA_036258055.1. Classification (GTDB taxonomy): domain Bacteria; phylum Acidobacteriota; class Vicinamibacteria; order Vicinamibacterales; family 2-12-FULL-66-21; genus DATAEK01. The sequence goes on along the minus strand of DATAEK010000061.1, from coordinate 4,928 downwards.
AAATCAGCAACACTATCAACGCCAGGGCACGGCCCGGCCTGACACAGTTACTACGCATTCGAAAGGGGCTCCTGTTAAGTAGCGAGGCGGGGGGCAACCCTTAGTGTGCGGCATACGGGCGGCGAATGCAACGCCCGGAACCTGAACCACGCGGCTCTTCCGGAAGTCTGTTCAGGAGCAGACCGCTGAATTTGTTCCGGACGTGTGTTCGATCGGATTGATCTACGGCGCAGCGCGTTTCGTGATGCCAATAACAGTTCCGAGCACGTACTCCAGCTCGACAAGATCACCAGGTTCGAGATGGCGCGGCGCCGCTTCGGGTCCGATGCGGGCAAGGCTCACCTGACCGTCCGGATCCTCCGGATCGGTGAAATAGACGTCGAGAGAGATTTGGCCGTGGATGCTGACCGGCTGGACCTTCTTGACGACCGCCGCGCGCGTGCCTTTGAGCATGCGGAAGTCAAGCTTAGCACCGTTCCGCGCTGCGCCACCCGACGACGAGTACGGTGGTGAGCGCGCGTCAGGTCGCCATCACTGACGCGTGGCCGAAACGGGTGTGCACGGCTGCCTCGATCGCCGACAACTGGATGGCGCAATCGTCCTCGCTCAAAGCGTCCAGTCTGCGCCGGATCATTCTCGAGTCGCGTCCTTCGGCCAACCGCCGCAGATCCGGATCGCTCTCCGGGTGCTGCATGCCTCGCCAGACCGATGTGACGAAGTGAGGAATGTCCAGACGCTCCATTGCGGCCCGTTCTTCCTCGTAGACGCGCGCTCGGCTGTCGAGAGGGATCGTGATCGCGCTGAGCGGCCTGGCCAGCCATTCGAGCTCGATGCTGCGATCGATCCCATCCACCATGAACTCCGGATGCAACAGATGGAGATGCAGTCGAGCGTAAGTGATCGAGTCCCGGAGCAGGACTCGTAGATCGAGATGATCGAACTCGATCATCGGAGTGCGATCGCTGACGAGATCGCGCCGGTTCTGCAGGAGGCACGCGTAAGCCTCCCTGAATCCGCGTTGAAACGCCGGTAGGTACTCTGCGACAGTGGGCCACCTTCCGCCGAGGCAGACGCGGTGCGTCATCGCTTCCTGGGGACGACCGTTCCAACCGAAGGTCATCTGGTCCGTGTTCGTCGCCTGCCACTCAGGCAGCCGAATGCCCGGGTCCTGCGCGTCATCGGCGCCGAGCGCGCTCGAATCGTACTGGCGGCCCTCGAGACCGGCCTGCCAGCGCGGCAGGAAGCCTGTTCGCAGTACAGAGTCCTGGTCGCTGTGGCCCCCTCCGTGGTCGGACGATCCCGGTGACGCAGGGACGACCGCGGTCAGGAGCGTTTCAAGATCCACGATGACCGGGTGCTCGCCTGAGGCGATGACGTTTTCAGAATGAATGTCGGTCGTCGCGAGCACGTGGAGTACGCACAGGAGCATGCCGGCGCGCCGGTAGAACCGGTCGACCTGCGGTTCGGATTGGCATGGCTCGCTGGTCACCGACTCGACCCAGCCGTGCGTTCCACGATCGCACGCCCTCGTCACTTGCAGATCGAGCGAGAGACCGCGAGCGTTCAACCAGGCGACAAAGCGATTGAACGCGATCTCGGGCTGGACGCTGCGAGGTTTGTAGATGACGCGTTCACCGGTTCGCAGAATGCACTCCGTGACTGTCCGAGCGCCGTGGTGTCGATCCGAGAGCTCCGTGCGAAGGGACTCCACGGCATCATCGGGCGTCTCGACCGTCCATCCGAACAGCGCCCGAAGATCACTGAAGTCCTCCTCGAATCGCTGGCACAGCCCCGCAGACGCGCTCACCCATTGCTCGACCGACTGTGAGAGAAGACGCGCCAGCACCGGATGCGCGTCGAAGAGCGAGACCAGGCCACCGCCGCGCATGTGTCGAACGTAGGTCGAATAGATGTCCGTCGATGGCCGCTGCCGTCGCCAGACCTCTTCAATCGCAGAGGCAGGCGCGCACGCAAAACGGAACGCGTAGAAGTCCCGGCCGATCGCCAGGCTTGCAACAAAGGCGAGGTGCGCCAGCAACTGACGTTCAAGATCCACGAGGGCCGCGTCGCCAAGAACCTTCAACGAGCGGCCCGTGTCGGCTGCAAGCCGAGCTCGAGCGTGGCGGATAAAACCTACCAGTACGTCCTGGAACGGCAGCGGATGCGTCTCGTCGAACGAGCGATCGGGAATCTCGTTGGCGCCCTCACGACACGGTACCGACGCCCGAATGGCTGAAACGAAGGTCAACACCCAGGACGGAAGCTGGTTCACCGTCGACGAGCCGCGCAACAGGCCATCGAGTAGATGACGATCGACTCCAGCATTACGCAGCCGTCGTTTCAAGAGAGTGGCATCGCCGAGGATCTTGCGCCACCTCACCGTCCGACGTCGTGTGCTGACGGAGGTCGGCTTCGCGGGGACAACGCCGCCCGTGCGCTCCCACAGAGGCGCGGCGCGGGCCGCGATACTGGAAACACGTCCGTCTTCGCTGGTGCTGTGACTCAACGCAGGAGCGCCGTCGCGGCGGGAATTGGTGGGCCGCCGCAGCGCTAGCGGGGCCTGAAATTGCTCGGATGCCAGCTCTTCGTGTAGCTGAGGCACCCTTTCGCGCAGGAGCTCTCCGGAGGCTTGGGCTTCGGTCGAGGTCTCTTTGCGACGTCCGCCAGACTCTCATCACCCGCGGCGAAGCGCTCGGCCATGTCACGCTTGACGTCTCGTTCGAACTCTTTTCGCGTGAACTTGAATCCGAACTCCTGAGCGATCTGAAGAACCTCTCCCCGTGTGACTCTGCCGCCGCGTTCGACGGCTGCGAGCACGCGATCGCTGAGCTTGCGATCCTTTCTGGCCTTGGCGAGGAATTCGAGCGGCTTCGATCGCTTGGGTCGCTTCGGTCGCTTCATGATGGCGTACTCCTTGATGACCGTTCCGCAGATGACCATTTCCGCGTGCCGAAGGTTATCCGCTGCATCACGTGGTTGGCAAGGCGAACAACAGCGTACCGAGGTTGCCGCGCGGGACGGCGGATGAGCTATGGCTGACGCTTTCTCGCTTTCACGAACACGTCGATCGAGTCGGGCCTCGGATTGAGATAGCCGAGACGAATCCGGCCGTCCGGCATCTGCATCACGATCGCGGGGATCGAGGTCGTCGTCAGATACCACCCTTCGGGCAACACGATGTCGTTCGCCGGCCGGCCAAAACTTCGGTGCCACATCAACTGGCCGTTGACGAGATCGTACCGGGCGGGATCCGTGTAGGTCTCCTCGATCCGCAACCGCACCGACTGCCCTTTCGTGACGGCGGGGAAACGAATCACGACCGCTTCGCTGTCAGACTGTACCGGCTCGCCGATATCAACACCGGCCTTCGTGATGGCGTCTCCCTTCAGCGTCTCGACCTTGAGGACCTCGCCGGTGTCGAGGATTTTCGCCGACGGACTCGATGAGGTGCTGCCGCGTCGGACGACGTTCACGTACTTGTCGATGCCCTCACGGCTCTCGGTGTAGTCGTGATAGAGGCTGAAGGCGTGGGTGTCCGGCTGTTTGAGGAAGTAGACGATTTCCCGATCCTGTCGCGCGCGCTCCGATACGCGGATCTGATCCATCGGCTGCTCGCGTGGAGCCGCGTCCGCCGCAGCGGAAGTCTGACCGGACGGACGCGGCGCAGGCGGCGCAGCAGTCGAGCTCTGAGCCGAAAGCGCCTTTGCCTTGATCACGAGCGGTGCCTGCCCAGGGTAGGTGTTCATGAAGCTGACGGCGATGCGGCCATCGGATTCCTCGATGACCTGCGACGGGATGTTGCACGAGACCAGCTCATAACCGCGCGGCAGCACGACCGCGTTCCGCGCGATGCCGAGAGGACGGTCGAAGACGATGGCGTCGCCTTCGCGTCGATAGCTCTTGGCATCCTTGTAGGTCTTCAGGATCCGGATTCGGCCCTCGCCGCCGGCCGGCACAGGTCTCGCGAGCTGGACTCGGATGTACTGCGTGTCAGCCTCGGCATCCGCGAGACCCGCCTGCTTCGCCTGCGCGCCGGTGACCTGCTCGAACTTGAGCGGCTGGCCGGTCATGAGGTCGATCACCGACTCGTCGCTCGCCTCACTGCCCTTGCGGATCGGATTGAAGAAGAACGTCGCGCCCGGCGTGACGGCGGTGACGTCATACACGATTCGGAACGAGGCTGTGTCAGGTGCGAGCAGCTCGTACCGCGTGTACTCGTCCTCGCTGCGGTTCTGCGCGCGAGGCGACAGACCGGCACACAGAATTACCGCAGCCACCATAAGCGTTCTGCGCATGCTCACTCCTTCGATCCTCCGGTTTTTCGCACGAACGTTGCCGCTGCGCCGAACATCGGCCCGTCCTGCGGCTGCGCCCTGATCCACGTTCGCAGCGCCGCCGTCGGCGCCACGATCAGCGCATTCTGCTTCTGATCGAGTACCGCCGCCAACCCCGGCACCGGCTTCTGATGACCGACGCGATCGTAGAACCAGTCGTAGCCCAACGGTGTCAGTTGCAGCGTGTCGCCTTCGAGGCGTACTCGCAGGATCGCATGGACCGGGATCAGGAACGATCCGCGATCTTCGCCGCGCGCCATCGTGACGTCGAGGAATCGCTCGTCTCCGATCGAAGTGAGGTACCCGGTCACGTCAGCGGTTTCAATCGTGTAGACGTAGTGAACCTTGTAGGACTTCCACTCGCCGCGCTCGATCTGGAGCGTTGCCTTGTCGTCGAGGTCCTCCCACGTGCCGACGAGAGCGGGATCCCACGTCATGGACTCATCGTCGTAGGCCGGATTGACGCTGAGCACGAGACAGCCAGGAGCGGTGGCGAGAGCGGCGATGAGCAGAAGCGCGGCGCTAGCTGAGGGTCGGCGAAGGGACGTCATGGGTACACCCGCGGCGAAGCGGTCGCAGTCCCTCCGCATAGCG
>DATAEK010000050.1:0-25527 GCA_036258055.1 Vicinamibacterales bacterium | reverse complement strand
CGCGGGTGCTCGAAGCGCTGTGGCACGAGCGACGCGGCAACTGGGGTCGCGCGCACCAGATCGCACAAGACATCGCCGGTCCTGAAGGCGCGTGGGTGCACGCCTATCTCCACCGTCGCGAAGGTGATCAGTCGAATGCCGAGTATTGGTATGGCCAGGCTGGAAAACCAATCACCCGCGGCAATCTCGATGAAGAGTGGCGCGCGATGGTCGAAGCGCTGTTGAGCTCTCAGTAGATGGCCCAGGCCCCACGGGAGGACCACGCAGCGAGCCACGCGAACGGAGCGGGGCGACGGGGCCCCGCGAGTGAGCGTGTAGGGGGGGCCGGCGGGGCCGAAGCCCTCCGGGAAAAGAATTGAAGACGAGCGCAGCGAGTCACGCGAACGGAGCGGGGCGATGGGGCCCCGCGAGTGAGCGTGTGGGGGGGGCCGGCGGGGCGAAGCCCCCCGGTAAAGTATGGACGTGACGGATCGGGTGCTCGCCGAGGTCGAGCAGGCGCGCGACGAGGCCGTGGCGTTCACGTCCGAGCTGATCCGCATCCCAACCATCAATCCTCCCGGGGAGGCGTACGAGGACTGCGCCCGGTTCATCGGCGAACGGCTCGCGGAGTGTGACTTCGAGATCGAGTACTACGCCGCGGAAGGACGCAAGGAGCACACGCCTCAACATCCGCGCATCAACGTCGTCGGCACCCGCCGGGGACGGGCGATGCACCCCCTCGTCCACCTGAACGGCCACTTCGACGTCGTCCCCGCGGGCGAGGGCTGGACCGAGGATCCGTTCGGCGGCTGTGTGAAAGACGGGCGAATCTACGGCCGCGGATCGTGTGACATGAAGGCCGGCATCGCGGCCGCGCTCTTCGCCGCTGAAGCCATCCGGCGTGCCGGGGTCGATCTGCACGGAGCCATCGAGATCAGCGGCACGGTGGACGAAGAGAGCGGCGGCTTCGCCGGCGTCGCGTGGCTCGCCGAGCACAAGCGGCTCAGCGCCGAGCGGACCGACTACGTCATCATCCCCGAGCCCCTGTACGTCGATCGGATCTGCATCGGCCATCGCGGCGTCTACTGGTTCGAGGTGATGACGCGCGGCCGGATCGCGCACGGCAGCATGCCGTTTCTCGGCACCAGCGCCATCACGCACATGGGCTTCGTCCTCGATCGCATGCAGCACGTGCTGCAGCCGGCCCTCGCCGCTCGAAAAACGGCGGTGCCCGTCGTTCCGCCCGGTGCGCGTCACGCCACGCTCAACATCAACGGCGTCTCGGGCGGACAGCCGGTCGATGGAATCCAGACGCCGTGCGTCGCCGACATGTGCCGGGCGGTATTCGACCGGCGGTTCCTCCTCGAGGAAGGGTTCGACGCCACCAAGGCCGAGATCATCGACCTCCTCGACGACCTCGCGCGTGAGGTGCCGCACTTTCGCTACGAGCTGCGCGACTTGATGGTCGTCCATCCGGTGCGGACACCGGACGGATCACCGGTGGTGAGCGCGCTCGAGCGCGCGCTCCATCGCGTGCTCGGCCGAAGCGGCGGCCTCGTCGCCAGCCCCGGTACTTACGATCAGAAGCACGTCGCGCGCATCGCCGGCGTGCCTCACTGCGTCGCCTACGGCCCCGGAATTCTCGATCTCGCACACCAGCCTGACGAATACTGCGGCATCGACGATCTCGTGAACGCGACGAAGGTCATCGCGCTGGCGATCCTCGAACTGACGGGAACGTCCAGGAATTGAATTTGCCGCTGTCCGCTGTCCGCGTTCGGCGATCGAAAATCGAGCGGACTGCTGCCGCGGACGCTGACCGCGGAAACCACTCAGAGAACCATAGAACCTGTAGCACCTTAGAACCTTTGGAACCTGAGGATCGCCGCCTGAGGAGGACGACGATGCGGAGGACGCTATTCGGAATGCTCGCCGTGGCGGTCATGCTTGGATGGCTGGCCGTCCCTCTCGCATATGCGCAGGCTACCGGCACGATTGCCGGGTTGGTGACGGACGAATCAGGCGCCGTCCTGCCGGGCGTCACCATCGAAGTGACGAGTGGAGCCACGGGCCAGACCCGATCGGCGATCAGCGGCGCCGACGGCTTTTTCTCGGTACCGCTCCTTCAGCCCGGGCCGTACGCGGTCAAGGGCACGCTGCAAGGCTTTCGGACATTCATCCGAGAGGGCATCACGGTCACCGTCGAAAGTACGTCCCGCGTGGACATGAAGCTCACGGTGGGCCGCCTGGAAGAAAGCGTGACGGTCAAAGGGGAATCGCCGCTCGTTGAAACCGCTCACGCCACGCTCGGCATCGTCGTGGACGAGAAGAAGGTCGTGGAGCTGCCGCTGAACGGGCGGAACTTCACGCAGCTCGGCACGCTGATGCCCGGTGTCGTGGCACCGCCGTCGGCGCTGGGCGGCGCGACTGGTGATGCGACACCCGGAGGCTTTGGCGCTGCCACCGCCGGCTTCAGCGTCAACGGCCAGCGGAACCAGTCGAACAACTTCCTGCTCGACGGCACGAGCAACAACGACACGTTCAATACCGGCTTCGTCCTCCGGCCGCCGCCCGACGCGATTCAGGAGTTCAAGATCCTGACGCACTCGTACTCGGCGGAGTACGGCCGCAACTCCGGATCGGTCGTCAACGTCGTCACCCGCTCAGGCTCGAACGACCTGCACGGCGCGGCGTGGGAGTTCAATCGCGACGATTCGCTTCAGGCGAGGAACTTCTTCGCCCCCTCGACACAGCCCAAACCGAAGTTGAAGCAGAACCAGTTCGGCGCCAGCCTCGGTGGTCCGATCGCGAGGAACAAGCTGTTCGGATTCGGGTACTACGAGGGCTACCGGAACACCAGCGGCAACACGATCAACATCGTCGTGCTCACCGATGCTCAGCGGACCGGCAACTTCGGCAGCACGACGATCCGGAACCCCGCCACGGGCCTTCCCTTCACGAACAACACGATTCCAACCGAGCAGATCGATCCTGCGGCGCGGCGGCTGATCGACGAGTTCGTGCCGCGAGCGACCGATGGCAACAACCGCTACATCGCGTCACCCGACAGCGAGGACAACCGCGATCAGATGGGATTCCGCGGCGACTATCAGTTGACGCAGAACCATTCGATGCTGGTGCGTTACCTGCGTAGCACGACCGAGGCGATCACGCCGGCGACGACGCGGCCGATCGGCGGCGTGGCGAAAGCGACGCTTCAGGACCTGATGTTCTCGGACACCCACATCTTCGGCTCCGGCACGATCAACGTCGCCCGATTCTCGTACAACTGGATCGGCGCCAACCCGGCGCAGACGAGCGGCCTGAGCAACGCAGACTATGGCATCCAGGTGCCGCAGAACGTCCCCGAGGCAGCGGGCCTCGCGAACATCGTGGTCACCGGATTCTTCAGCCTGGGTGACGCGCAGCAACCGTTCGTCGATCGCAAGAACAAGGTCTTCCAGTTCACCGACGACTTCACCTGGGTGCGCGGCAGACACTCGATGAAGTTCGGCCTGGATATCCGCGAGGAGAAGATGTTCATCGCGTTCGTGAACCGGCCCAATGGCGACTTCACGTTCAGCGGCTCGACGAGCGCGCGCACAGGGAACGCGGCGGCCGACTTCATGCTGGGCCTGCCTGCGCAGTTCCGCCGCACGACGAAGAACACGTCGCAGGACGGCAAGGGCTGGCTCTACTCGGCGTACGCGCAGGACGAATTCCGCCCGTGGGCGCGGGTCACGCTCAATTTCGGCTTGCGCTACGAGCTTCCGATTCCGTTCGAGGACGTCAACGGCGCGCTCAACGCGTTCAGACCCGGCGTCCAGTCGCAGCGCTTCCCGACCGCGCCGGTCGGCCTCGTCTATCCGGGCGATCCGGGAATCCCTGACGGCACGTATCAGACCGACAAGAACAACTTCGCGCCACGGGTTGGTGTGGTCTGGGATCCGACGGGCACCGGCCGATCGAGCCTACGGGCGGCGTGGGGCATCTTCTACGACTCGCTCGCCGGTCAGGGAGACTTCTTCCAGAACGGCGTGCTCGCGCCGCCGTTCACGCCGCTCCTCGAAGTCAACGCACCGCCCGCCGCGTTGACGCTGCGCACACCGTTGAACTCGGTATCGGGCGGCGCGGTCGACTTCCCGCCCGGACTCATCTTCATCGGCTGGGGCGAGGACTTCAATTCACCGTTCGCGCAGCACTTCAACCTGACGTGGCAGCAGCAAGTCGGCGAGATGTTCGCCGCCGAGGTCGGCTACGTCGGATCGCGCGGCTACCATCTCCCGATCTTCATCGAAGTGAACCCGGGCCTCTACACGGCCGGACAGACGGCACCCAGCACGCGGCTCTTCCCGGCGTACAGCCTGGTGCGACCGACCTTCTCGGTGGCGCGATCGTGGTACGACTCGCTGCAAGCGAGCTTCCGCATGCGGCCCAATCACGGCATCAACTTCCTCGCGTCTTACACGCTGGGGCACGCCGTCGATCACGTGTCCGGTCTGAACATCGGCGGCGAGCAGCGCCCGGTGCTGCCGGTGACGATCGGCGATCAGGCCTCGATCGACCAGGCGCTGACCTTCGAAAAGGGTGACGCGCTCTTCGACGTGCGCCACCGTTTCGTAGTGAGCTTCGGCGCGGAACTGCCGACGCCGAAGGACTACGGTTCGCTCGTCGAGCACCTCGCTGGCGGATGGCAGGTCAACGGCATCGTGCAGGCGCAGACCGGATTCCCGACCGGCGTCTTCGATCCGGTGACGGACATCCGGTTCCTGACCAACCGTCCGGACGCGATCTGCGATCCCAACGACAACGCGCCGCACACCGTTGACCAGTGGTTCAACACCGCCTGCTTCGTGCGTCGCGCGGTGCCGGACACCGGCACCCGCCCCGGCAACGCCGGCCGGAACACCGTGCGCGGCCCCGGCTTCGCCCGCACCGACCTGTCGCTCTTCAAGAACATCGATCTGAGCGGCCCGCATCGGGTGCAGGTCAGAATTGAAGCGTTCAATCTGTTCAACCAGACTCGCTTCGGACAACCGGGGAATCAGATCAGCACGGCCAACTTCGGCCGGATCATAACGTCGGACGACGGGAGGATTATGCAACTTGCGCTCAAGTACAGCTTCTGACGCTTGTCGGTGCCAAAGGTGCCTGGGTGCCTAAGGTGCTAAGGTGCCTATGGTGCTAAAGTGCCAAAGGGCCAGGGTGCCACGTCGCCGGCACCTCCGGCACATTGGCACGGCACTCTGGCACCCTGGCACCTTCGCACCGTAGGCACACTCGCACCGTAGGCACCTTAGGCACCTTTGGCACGTGCCTCGAGCTCATCATGAAAACCAGACTCCTGCTAGCTTGTTGCTTCCTTACTCTCACCTCTCAAGTCGTTCCGTCTCCTCTGGCCCAGACCTCAGCGCCCGCCGACAAGACGACCAAGGGCCGTGGCCTGACCGAAGTGGCAGGAATCAAAGTCGGGCATTTCACGCTCACTGAGCGGCCGACGGGTTGCACGGCGATCCTGACGCCGACGGGAACGACCGGCGGCGTTGACGTGCGCGGTGGCGCACCGGGCACGCGCGAAACGGATCTGCTCAGCCCGGTCAACGACGTGCAGATCGTCAACGCCATCACCCTCTCCGGCGGAAGCGCGTACGGGCTCGACGCCGCACAAGGCGTGATGCGGTACCTCGAAGAGCACAAGATTGGTTATCCCGTCGGGCCCATGGTCGTGCCGATCGTACCGGCGGCCATCCTCTTCGACCTCGGATTCGGCGGTGACTGGAGGATCCGTCCGACCGCCGACTGCGGCTACAAAGCAGCCACCGCCGCGAACGAAGGCCCCGTGGCGGAGGGCAATGTCGGCGCGGGTGCAGGCGCGACCGTCGGCAAGATGGGCGGGCCAAACCGATCCACGAAGGGCGGGCTGGGATCAGCCGCGATCACCATGCCGAACGGCCTGGTCGTGGCCGCGCTCGTGGCTGTCAACGCTGTCGGCGATGTGATCGATCCGACGACGGGACAGGTCGTCGCGGGCGTGCGAACCGCCGACGGCAAGGCACTGGCCGATGCGCGACAGCTTCTGCGCTCAGGCGCGCTGATGCAGCGCGCCGCGTCGCGCGCCGGCGAGAACACGACCATCGGCGTCGTCGCGACCAACGCCAAGCTGACGAAGGTGCAGGCGCAGAAGATCGCACAGATGGCGCATGACGGGTACGCGCGCGCAATCTCGCCGACGCACACGCCGGGGGACGGTGACACGATCTTCTCGCTCGCGACCGGCAGCTGGGAGGGTGAAGCCAACCTCGCCGTCGTTGGCGCGCTGGCCGCAGAGGCGATGGCCGACGCGATCGTCCGCGCAGTGACGCAGAATCAGAGCCTCGCCGGGGTGCCGTCCGCACGCGAGCTCGGCACGGTGCCGGCCCGCTTCAAGTGAGCCGCCACTCATGGCGCACGGATCGGCGGACGTTCCTCCGCCAATCCGTGGCGGCTGGGGCCGCGGCGTTCGGCGCTCGTCCACTCGCGCTCTTTGCCTCCGGAGCACCCGCCATCATTCAATCGGATGCCGACCGCCCCGCGCTGCCTCAGGGCGTCGCGTCGGGCATGGCCGGCGCGGACCGTGCCGTCATCTGGAGCCGCAGCGATCGCGCCGCGAGGATGTACGTCGAGTACTCGACGGCCGAGTCGTTCCGCGACGTGAAGCGGGTTGCAGGACCGGCCGCACTCGAATCCTCCGACTTCACTGCCCGCGTCCTCCTCACCGACCTTCCTGCCGGCCAGCGCATCTTCTATCGCGTGCTGTTCCAGGATCTGATGGATCTCAAGCGCTGGAGCGTGCCAGGGCCAGGCACATTCGTGACCGCGCCGTCAGCGGCTTCGCGCGACGTGTCGCTCATCTGGTCCGCGGACACCGTGGGTCAGGGTTGGGGCATCAACCAAGAGTGGGGCGGACTGCGACTCTACGACACGATGCGGCGCGCCTCTGCGGATCTCTTCGTCCACTGCGGCGACACGATCTACGCGGATCAGCCGGTTCAGGCGGAAGTCACGCTCGATGACGGCCGCATCTGGAAGAACATCGTCACGCCGGCCAAGTCCAAGGCAGCGGAAACCCTCGATGAATTCCGGGGCTGCTACCAGTACAACCTGATCGACGAGCACATGCGGCGCTTCAACGCCGAGGTCGCGCAGATCGTGCTCTGGGACGATCACGAAGTGCACGACAACTGGTATCCGACGCGCAGTCTCGATCGGGAGACCAAGTATCACGTCAAGAGCATGGCGCTCCTCGCGGCGCGCGGCCGGCAGGCGTTCTTCGAGTACAACCCGCTTCCGCTTCAGGGCGACGACCCGGAGCGGGTGTATCGAACCGTTCCGTACGGCGACCTGCTCGAAGTCTTCGCGCTGGATTTGCGAAGCTATCGCGGGGCGAACAGCGAGAACCGCCAGCCCTCGATGAACGAAGCGGCGGCGCTCATGGGCGCCGGACAGCTCGAGTGGTTCAAGGCGCGCCTGGCCGCCTCACGTGCCACGTGGAAGGTGATCGCCAGCGACCTGCCGATTGGCCTCGTGGTGCCGGATCTGCCGTCGTTCTACGAAGCGTTCGCCAACGCGGACAACGGCGCGCCGCTCGGGCGTGAGCTGGAGATCGCCGACCTTCTCCGCTTCATCCGCGATCGCCGCATTCGCAACGTGGTGTGGATCACCGCCGACGTCCACTACTCCGCTGCGCACGAATACCATCCGTCGCGCGCGAAATTCACCGAGTTCGATCCGTTCTGGGAGTTCGTGGCGGGTCCGCTCAACGCGGGGACGTTCGGGCCAAACGCGCTCGATGCGACGTTCGGACCGGAGGTGAAGTTCAACAGCGTGCCGCCCGGCTTCAAAGGCAACCGGCCGCCGAGCGACGGGCTGCAATTCTACGGGGAGCTCCGGATCGATCGCCGCACTCGCGCGATGACCGCGAGCCTGCATGACCTCGCGGGGGCGACGATTTATAGCGTGGAGTTGCCTAGTCAGTAGTCGGTGCCAAAGGTGCCTGGGTGCCTAAGGTGCGAGGGTGCCCAAGGTGCGACGGTGCCAGGGTGCTGAAGTGCCAGGGTGCTTTGGCACCTTGTCATTCCGCACCTAAGCACTCCTTGGCACCTTGGCACCTTCGAACCCTAGGGCACCCTAGCACCTTAGGCACGTCAGGCACCTTTGGCACCTTGTCATTCCGCACCCAAGCACCCTTGGCACCTTGGCACCTTCGAACCCTAGGCACCCTGGCACCCTAGGCACGTCAGGCACCTTTGGCACCTTGATTTAGGAACCGTATCAGCGGTACCGCCGCTTTGAACGTCGCGAGGATCGTCGGATAGAAGTCGGCGGATGACGCCAGGCGTGCCGGGAACTCGCGGCCCGCAAGGAACTGGCGGTGCTTGAGATATTCAGCGGCCTCGTGATCGGTCGCGAACCCGCGTGGGACGCGCGTGAGGCGCTGGCCGTCGAGCACGGTGAAGTTCGCCTTGAACGCGCGGTGACGGACGATCCGCTGCAGCTCGGGCCACGTGGACGCGATGTGCTGGCGGACGCGGAGCAGGTCCTGAGGCTCGGGTGCGTACATGCCGCCGCCCACCCACACCCACTTCGGCGCGATTTCGAAATACAAGCCCGCGCCCTGATGCCGCATCATGCCCCGCCATGGGAACACCGCGGCGATGTGGGTCTTGAGCGGCGTCTTGTCGGGGCTGAAGCGGGTATCGCGGTAGATGCGATACATCGATGCCTTCGGGGACGCGACGAGCTCCGGCGCGATCTTCTTGAAGTCGACCGCCAGCTGATCGATCACCGCCAGCATCGGCTCGCGCACGACCCGGTCGTACTCGTCACGCCGTGCCTTGAACCACTCGCGAGTGTTGTTGCGCTTCAGCGCACGCAGGAACGCCAGCGTTGCAGGAGAGAAATGAGGACTCATCCCATCACTGTACTACTCGTACCGCAACGCCTTCATCGGATCGAGCCGCGCTGCGCGGCGAGCTGGAAGATAGGCGGCGATGAACGTGGCGGCCAGCACAATCGGTGCGACCAGCAGATGCGCCATCGGATGAAAACTGTTGTCGCCGCTGGGAAATGCCGCTTGCAGCCCTCGTTCGGCGCCCACGCCGGCGAGCAGACCAGCGGCGAGCCCGGCCACCGCCAGCACGAGTCCTTGTCGTAATACCATCCGCAGGACCGCGGTTCGGCCGGCGCCGATCGCCATCCGAATCCCGATTTCTTTCGTTCGCCTGCTGGTCGCATAAGCCACCAGGCCGTAAAGGCCGACAATGGCCAAACCCAGGCCCATCATGCCCATGGCGCCGATCGTCCCGATGATCACCTTGAAGATGGTGATCGTACGCATCTGATAGAACTCCTCCATCGTGCGCACGTTGTAGATCGGCTGCGTTCGGTCGAGAGCTTGTACGACGTTGCGGAGCGGCGCGACGAGACTCGAAGGATCCCCGGCCGATTGGGTCAGCAGAACCATCTCCGACTGGGAATTCTGCCGGTACGGTAGATATACGAACTCGGTGGGCGGCTCGCCGAGCCAGAGGTATTTGGTGGTTTTCGCGACACCGACAATCGCGATCCAGGACGACGCGGCTCGCTCCCGCAACTGAAACCGCTTCCCGATGGGATCCTGATTTGGCCAGTAGTGCTGCGCAAACTGCTCGTTCACGACCGCCACGCGAGGCGCATCGGTCGAATCCGCTTCCCGAAATCCACGACCGAGAACAATGGGAATCCCGATCGTGGTGAAGTAATGTTCGTCGACGCGTGCAGAGAACAGCGACAGATTCTCCTGTCCGACCGGGAGCTGGTAACCCTCTGGGATGACATTCGCCACGTTGATGCCGTCGTTGGCCATCGGGACCGACGAGGCGAGCGCGACCGATTTCACGCCAGGCAGGGACCGCGCCCGTTCCGCGAGCTGCAGGAAGAATCGGCGCGTCTCGTCTTCGGTGTAGTGCACGAGGCTTGGGTCGAAGCTCATCATCAGCAAATGATCGGTCCGGTACCCCGGACCGCTACTCAGTTGCTGCTGAAAGCCTCGATACATGAACGCAGCGAGCACCAGCAACACCACCGAGACCGCGACTTGTCCGCCGACCAGGAGGTTGCGCCCCCACCGTCGCCGTCGCCCGACCATCGTCTCGCCGCCCTTCATGACCATCGTCAAGTCGGCGCGCGACGTTTGGATGGCTGGAGCGAGACCAAACAGCACCGCGCTCAGCACGGCGACGACGAGACTGAACACCAAGGCGCGGCGATCGAGCTGGAAGGTGAGCGCCACCGGCAGATCGGTCGGAATTCGAACTTGTTGAAACAGTTTGATGCCACCGTAGCCGACCGCCAGACCGAGCACGCCGCCGGCGAGGGCGATCAGGAGACTCTCCGTCATCAATTGCCGGATCAACCGGGCTCGCCCGGCACCGATGGCGAGGCGCATCGCCATCTCGCGCGCGCGCGTCGGCGCCCTGCTGGTCAGCAACCCCGCGACATTGGCGCAGGCGACGAACAGCACCGCGAACGCGAGCGTTGTCAGCATGCCGATCAGCATCGAGTCAGGCGGCGACTGGGCGATTCTCGTCTGTAGCTCCGTACGAACGACCAGAGCTCGATCGCGGTTGGTGTCCGGATAGGCTCGCTCCAGATCTTTCGCGATGACTGACAGTTCCGTTTGTGCGCGCGCCAGGCTCACGCCCGATTGGAGGCGTCCCTTGATTGTGATATTGCGGAAGTTGCGGTCCTCCAGTGGACGTTCCTTCGGATCACCCAGCAGGCGCGGCCACATCATCAGCGGTGCGTAGAAGTCCGATCGGACGAATTGGTTCATCCCGGTGAATCGCTCGGGCGCGACGCCGACGATCGTGAACTCAATCCCACTGAGCTGCACGCGTCGGCCGAGGATGGAAGGGTCGGATCCGAATTGGTGTTCCCACAGACTGTGGCTGACAATCACGACGGCGTCCCGGCCGGGGACCCGGTCCTCCTCCGGTCGGAACGTGCGGCCCAGCTCCGGCTCGACCCCCATGACGCTGAAGAAGTTGCCGCTGACCAGCAGGCCGAGTGTCAGTTTGGGCAGCGCATCCGGTGTGGCGGCCAGTCCCGAGGTGACGCCGGTAAAGGCCACTAAGCCGCTGAAACTGCTACTGCGATCGCGGACGTCGAGATATTCGCGGTACGAGGCGCCGAGACGACTGAATCCCTCGACGGACATCCTCGAGCCGACCGTCACGACCTCGCCGGGTCGGGCCACGGTCAGCGGCCGAAGCAGCAGCGCGTCTGCCCAGCTGAACGCGGCGCAGTTCGCGCCGATGCCCATCGCCAGCGAGCTGACCGCCACGAGCGTAAAGCCCGGGTTGGCTGCGAGCATGCGGCAGCCGTAGCGGAGGTCCTGCCACAATCGCTCGAGCGACCCCCATCCCCAGACCCTAGCCTTGTCGGTCTTCATGGCCACCTGATTTGACGACAGGCGAGTCGGCAAGTTCGCAAGATTGTCGAGACTGCAGCAACCGCTGGACCTTGAGAACTCAGCGCGTCAGGTGTGCGCTATTGAACAGACGCCACAGGGGCGGTCTGTCACCATCTCCTGCTGCTGTGGACCCCCGTTCGGCTGCCTGTGAGGCGGCGTGCGGCGACATCCACGGTTCCCCAACATTCATTGCATTGCGCTGCGTAGAACCCCGGGGTGCAGCGGAAGCCTCCGCCCCTCGGTAGCCGTTACCGCGTCTTCACCAAGAAAGCGACCGACGATGAAAACTGTGAGAACAGTCGTGTTGATCGGAATACTGATCGCGTTGGGTGCGCTGCCCGTCATCGGGCAAGCCCACAAGTTCTTCAGTCCAGGAACGGTCTGGACGGTCACGATGATCAAGATGGCGTCCGGCATGGACCAGAGCTACATGCAGTATCTGGCTGGTCAGTTCAAGAAAGGCGAGGAGGCGCAGATCAAGGCCGGATTCCAGAAGTCGTACAAGATTCTGCGAACGATGGACGACGGCGGCGCGTGGAACCTGCTGATCCTGCGGGAATACACCAGCCTCGCGAGCATCGAAACCAACGCCGAGAATGCCGATGCACTCACCCAGCAGACGGACGGCAATGACCAGGCTCAGATGCAGGGCTATCAGGACCGCAGCAAGTACCGCGAGGTCGTCGGCACCAAGTACGCGCGCGAACTGCTCTTGAAATAGATCGGCGCGATCTGTCTACGACAAGCAGTAACAGCACGGACCATTCGACTGGGTGCAACTCGCACCCAGTCGGCCACTCTACCCGGCTGACCCCCGCCGACCAAGTGTCAGTTCCCCTCGGGTGGCTCGCCCACGAAGCGTGCCGGTCTGGATTTTTTTCGGACTCTCAGTACCGATAGTGTTCCGCCTTGTACGGACCCTCGACCGGCACGCCGATGTACTGCGCCTGTTCCGGCGTCAGCGCCGTCAGCTTCACCCCGAGATGCCCGAGGTGCAGCCGCGCGACCTCTTCGTCGAGGTGCTTCGGCAGGATGTAGACCTTCTTTTCGTACTTGTCGTTGTGCTGGTGCAGCTCGAGCTGCGCGATCACCTGGTTCGAGAACGACGCGGACATCACGAAGCTCGGATGACCGGTCGCGCAGCCAAGGTTCATCAGCCGCCCTTCGGCCAGAACCATCACGCTGTGACCATCGGCAAACCGCCACTCGTCATACTGCGGCTTGATGTTGATCCGCTGAATCCCTTTCACCTTCTTCAGCCCGGCCATGTCGATTTCATTGTCGAAGTGGCCGATGTTGCCGACGATGGCCTTGTCCTTCATTCGCGCCATGTGATCGGCAGTGATGAGATTCAGGTTGCCCGTCGCGGTGATGAAGATGTCGGCGCGATCGACGACGTTCTCGAGGGTGTTGACCTCGTAGCCTTCCATCGCCGCCTGGAGCGCGCAGATCGGGTCGACCTCGGTGACGATCACACGCGCGCCCTGACCGCGCAGCGCTTGCGCACAGCCCTTGCCGACCTCGCCGAAGCCGAGCACCACGGCCATCTTGCCGCCGAGCATGACGTCAGTCGCGCGGTTCAGCCCGTCGATCACCGAGTGCCGGCAGCCGTAGACGTTGTCGAACTTGCTCTTGGTCACCGAGTCGTTGACGTTGATTGCCGGGAAGAGCAGCGTGCCTGCTTCCATCATCTGATACAGACGGTGCACGCCGGTCGTCGTCTCCTCGCTCACGCCGCGCAGATCCGCGGCGACCTTGGTCCATCGCTTCGAGTTCTCTTTCAGCTCGCTGCGAAGCAGATCGAGGATGACTCCCCATTCCTCGGGCTCGGATTCGGGCTTGAACGCCGGCACGGCGCCGGTCTTCTCGAACTCCACGCCCTTGTGCACCAGCAGCGTCGCATCCCCGCCGTCGTCGACGATCTGGGTCGGACCGCTGCCGTCAGGCCACATCAGCGCTTCGCTCGTGCACCACCAGTACTCTTCGAGCGTCTCCCCTTTCCACGCGAAGACAGGGATGCCGCGCGGGTTCTGGGCAGTGCCCCCGGTCTCGGGACGGCCGACCACGACCGCGGCGGCGGCGTGATCCTGCGTCGAGAAGATGTTGCACGACACCCAGCGCACGTCGGCGCCGAGATCGGCCAGCGTCTCGATGAGGACGGCGGTCTGAATCGTCATGTGCAGGCTGCCCATGACCTTCGCGCCCGCGAGCGGGTGCTTGCCCTGGTAGCGCGCGCGCAGCGCCATCAGGCCCGGCATCTCCTGCTCGGCCAGCCGGATCTCCTTGCGGCCGAACTCGGCCTGCGACAGATCCTTCACCTTGAACGGTTCGCGGCCCGCTTTCACGGCCGCGTCGAACGCGTGCATCTCACGAACTGCAGTGCTCATCAGTGTCCTCATTATTAATGCCGCGGGGCCCCACCCCCGCGGCTACTCGGCGCTCGCTTCGCTCGCGCCTGATTTGTGGCGACAGCCCATTTTCAGGGCGACTTTGCTCTGTCCCCGCGCGGCTCCTCGGCGCTCGCTCCGCTCGCGCCTGGTTAGTTGCGACAGCCCATTTTCAGCACGATTTTGACTCTGTCCCTGCGCGGCTCTTCGGCGCGCATTTCTCAGTGTGCCTGGGGCCCCACCCCCAGGCACGCAGCTCAAGGCTGCTCGCTCGCGCCTGGTTAGTTGCGACAGCTCATTTTCAGCGCGATTTTGACTCTGTCCCCGCCGCGGCTACTCGGCGGGCATTTCTCAATGTGCCTGGGGCCCCACCCCCAGGCACGCAGCTCAAGGCTGCTCGCTCGCGCCTGGTTAGTTGCGACAGCCCATTTTCAGCACGATTTTGACTCTGTCCCCGCGGCTCCTCGGCGTTTTGCATTTCTCAGTGTGCCTGGGGCCCCACCCCCAGGCACAGCAGCTCAAGGCTGCTCGCTCGCGTGTGGTTCGTTGCGACAGACCTCTTTCAACACGATTTTGACTCCGTTCCCCGCGTTGCCGTCGCGACGAACAGCGACGGTCCTTTCGCGTCGGCGTCAACCGACAGCGGCGCAATACGAACCTTCTCGAAACCAGCGCCCACGAAGAGGCGCCTCACCTGCTCATCGCCAAAGCCGAGCCAGACGTGGCCCATCTGCTGGCGGTATTCCTCACGATCGTGCGGCAGCATGTCGCAGATGAGGAGACGGCCGCCCGGCTTCAGCACGCGCCGCGCTTCCGCCATGACGGCTGCGGGATCCGGTAGATGATGCAGCACCAGCAGCAACGTCGCGGCATCGAGGGCTCCGTCGTCGATCGGCAGCGCCTCGAGATCTCCGCGGCGGATTTCGACGTTCTGCGCGTCACGCACGCGTCGCCGCGCTGCTTGCAGCATGTCGCCCGATCGATCGACCGCGACCACGCGCGAGACGAACGGCGCGAGCGCCGCTGCCGTCTGACCCGTGCCGCACCCGAGATCGCCGACGATCCAGCGATCGTCGAGCAATCCCGGCAACGCCTGCAAGTATGACGCGCGTCCGAAGAGCTCCTCGCGCAGCCGATCCCACCGCCCCGCTGCCGAGGCAAAGAAGTCCTGGGACGTCGTCTGACGCCGCGCGAGCACGCCCTTCAGCCGTCGCGCGTCCTGATCGGCACCCGTCGTCACGCTGACCTGGTCGCGGAGGAGCAGCCACAGCCGGCGTGTTGCCTGGCTCAGCTCGTCGAGGGCGAGGGTGTAGTAGCGGCTGGTCCCGTCGCGGCGCGACGCGAGCCATCCCGCGTCGGTCAGGGTCTTCAGGTGACGGCTGACGGTGGACTGCGGAAGCTGGAGGATCGTACAGAGCTCGGACACCGTCAGCTCGTGCCGCTCGAGAAGAAGCAGCATCCGGCTGCGCGTCGCATCCGCCAGCGCCGTCAGGTCATCAAAAATCGCGGCTTCCATCCGTATATCCGGATTTAGTGTTACATGGCTGTGCGCCTCGTGTCAAGCCTCGGGGCTCGGCTTCTGATCCGGGCAATCGGGCTTGTTGCAGGCTCAGTCAGCATTTCTCAGTGCTCGCGGGGCCCCACCCCCGCTCGCGCGGCCTCGCGCCTTCGCGCTCGGCCGCAGCCGCAGGCGCTGCTGATTCAACGCTTGTTCTCGTTTCACCGACAGCCCAGCACGACCTTCGAATCCCGAACCCCGAATCCCGAGCCCCGAGCCCCCAGCCCGAGTCCCGACACTACAATCGCGTAGTGCCCATCCCCGCGAGTCGCATCAGGGCCCTCAACAATCGCCCCCTCAATCCCTCGGGCGACTTCGTCGTCTACTGGATGGTCGCGACGCGGCGGACCCGCTACAACTTCGGCCTTCAGCGCGCGATCGAGATCGCGATCCAATGCGCGCGTCCGCTCGTGATCCTCGAGGCGTTGCGCTGCGACTACCCATGGGCGAACGATCGGCTGCACCAGTTCATCCTGGAAGGTATGGCCGACAACACGATGGACGCCGCGCGAAGCGGCGCCTTGTACTATCCGTATGTCGAACCATCACGAGGAAGAGGCCGCGGACTCTTGCGATCGATGTCTTCGACGGCGTGCGCCGTGGTCACTGACTGGTACCCGACCTTCTTCCTGCCCGACATGCTCGCGGCGGCAGCGAAGCAGAGTGAGGTGGCGTTGGAAGCTGTCGACTCGAATGGCCTGATTCCGTTGAGCGCGGCTCGAAAGTACTATCCCGCGGCGCGCTTCTACCGTGCGTTCATGCAACGGACGCTGCGCGAACATCTCCGGGACTTCCCCATCGAACGTCCGCTGACGCTGCTGAAAGGTCTCCCGAAGCTGAAGAACGTCCCAGCAAGGATTGGAAGACGCTGGCCCGCGGCTTCGGCGCGGCTCCTGCGAGGCGGATCGACCGCGCTCGCGAGCTTGCCGATCGATCATTCAGTCGAGATCGTCGAACAACGCGGCGGTCAGCGCGCGGCAGCAACACGATTGAAGCAGTTCCTGAGCCGCGATCTGGCGCGCTACGCGGATGACCACAACCATCCGGACCTGGACGCCACGAGCCGGCTCTCGCCGTACCTGCATTTCGGCCACATCTCCGCCCACGAGGTATTCGCCAGACTGATGTCGCACGAACGCTGGACCACGCGAAAGCTGGGCGCGCGCGGCGGCGGGGCGCGCGAGGGATGGTGGGGCGTTTCGCCCACGGCCGAAGCCTTCCTCGATCAGCTCGTCGTCTGGCGGGAGCTTTCCTTCAATGGATGCGAGCACCTGACCGACTGCAACTCGTACGCGTCCTTGCCGGACTGGGCGCGGCGGACGCTCGAGGCGCATTCCTCCGACCGCCGTCCGCATCGCTACTCGACAGGTCAGGTCGAGCGCGCTGAGACGGGCGACGAGGTGTGGAACGCGACGCAGCGCCAACTCCTTACCGAGGGCTGGTTCCATGGATATCTGCGCATGCTCTGGGGCAAGAAGATCCTCGAATGGTCGAAGAGTCCGGCCGATGCGCTGAAGCGGATGGAATCGCTGATGAACCGCTACTCGCTCGACGGCCGGGATCCGAATTCGTACGCCGGCTACGCGTGGGTTCTGGGCCGTTACGATCGCCCGTGGCCCGAGCGGCCGATCTTCGGAACCGTCCGCTCCATGACCTCCGCGAGCGCGAAGCGGAAGCTCAAGATGAAACGGTTTCTCGCCGAATACGGAAATCGATGACGCAAGGAATCGCGGCCCGGGGACCGCGGACAGCGGACCGCGGACCGCGGACCGCGGACAGCGATAAGACACACACTAGTTGACACCCTGACCGACGGCTCCCATAGTCTCCTGGCATGGACACGCTCCGGCGCGATCTTCGCGGCGCACTCATCTCGATGCGAGCGTCCCGGACATTCGCGCTCACGGTGCTGATCACCCTCGCGCTTGGAATCGGCGGCGCAACCACCGTGTTCTCGCTTGGACACGCGGTGCTGGTGCGTGCCCTTCCCTATCCAGCTGCAAACCGTCTCGTCCGGCTTTGGGAAGAACAGCCGGGAGGGGTGTCGCCAGCGGGTAATCGATGGCTGAGTAGCCACACCTACGTCGCGTGGCGCGATCGGACCCGGACGCTCGATGCGCTGGGTGGGTACTCGTCAACGGAACTGACCGTCAGCATCGGCCCCGAACCCGAGAGGATGCCGGCCGCACGCGTGTCGGCGAACGTCTTCGCGATGTTGGACGTCGAGCCAGCGCAAGGCCGATTCTTCGACGAGTCCGATGCGCTACTCCGCGCGGAACCGGTGGTCGTGCTCAGCGACGAGCTATGGCGTGAGCGGTACGGCTCCGATCCTCAGGTTCTCGGACGCGTCCTGCTCATCGACGGTCGCTTTCACCGGATCGTTGCGGTCGCGAAGCCGGGCTTCAGCTTTCCGGCGACTGGTGTGCGCGTCTGGGTGCCATACGTCCTCAGCGAAGAATCGGGCGAGCACACGAATACGCGCGTGTTCACGGCACTTGGCCGCCTCAAGATCGGAGCCTCGCCGAAAGAGGCCGAGGTCGAAGGAACAACCGTAGCCCGCAGTGTCCGCCGGGGTCCGCTGACGGAGTTCTTCTTCGGCAAAGGCGGAGCGGTCGTCGTCCACGCACGGCCCTTGCTCGAAGACATGACGCAGTCGGTGCGGCCCGCAATGTCCGTGCTCGCACTCGCCTCCGGACTCGTTCTACTCATCGCCTGTGCCAACGTCGCGAGCCTGGTACTCTCGCGGGGAATCGCGCGCCAGCGTGAGCTGGCCGTTCGTGTCGCGCTCGGCGGAACCCGCCTCCGCCTCATTCGTCAGCTGGCCACCGAGCAACTGGTGCTGGTGGTTGCCGGCGGCGGTCTCGGATTTCTCCTCGCCTGGTGGCTCATCGACCTGGTTCCGGAATTCGCGCCCACAGGACTGCCGCGGTTAGACGAGGCGCGTCTCGACATCAGCGTCGTCGGCTATTACCTCTTGACGACATCGATCACGGCACTGATGTCCGGCGTCGTGCCGGCGTGGCGCGTGGCATCTGTTCGCTACGACGCGTTTCGCGAGTCGGACATCTCTGTCGCTGCGGGGTTCCGTGGCCGACGCTCGTGGGTGCGCAATGCCCTCCTGAGCGCCGAAGCGGCGTTCGCGACGCTGCTGATCGTTGGCGCAACGCTCCTCGCCCACAGCTTCGTTCGTCTCATGAACAGGGATTCGGGATATACAGCGCAGGGCGTCCTCACCGCCTTCGTCTCGCTGCCTCGAGACACTCCGGCAGAACGCTCCGCGCGATTCGTCGACACCGTGGTCTCGCGTCTGGAGACACTCCAAGGCGTCGTCGCCGCAGGCGCGGCCAACATGATTCCACTCATGGCCGCCACGGCCGTCACCGAGGTGGCGCTGCCGGATCATGTGTCGAGGAACAAGCCGAGTCGAGGCCGGGCGCTCTTGTACATCGTGACGCCGGGGTATGCGCGCGCCCTCGGGATGCGTGTAAAGCTCGGTCGATTCTTCACGGAATCGGATACTGGCCAGTATCGACGACCTGTCGTTGTCAATGCGGAGTTCGTGAGGCAGTACGTCTCAGTCGATCCGGTCGTTGGACTTCATCTTCCGAAACTACTGGATGGTGAGGACCGGATCGACACCGAGATCATCGGCGTGTCAGGCAACGTGCTCAAGGCCGGCAACGCTGAAGCCCCCCAGCCCGAGATCTATGTCCTCCACCACACGGCCGAACGCACCATTGGCGGTAACGTCAAGCTGGTGCTGCGCGCGGATGACGATACCGCGGCGCTTGTGCCGGCTGTTCGGCAAATCGTTCGAGAAATCGAGCCATTCGCGGTTGTCGACCGCGTCGAGCCTCTCGCCGTCACGCTCTCGGCATCGATGGCCCGGCCCCGCTTTGCGACGGGCATCGTCGGCGGCTTCGCAGCGCTGGCGCTCTTCCTCGCGGCGATCGGGTTGTATGGCGTGCTGTCCTACGCGGTGTCTCAGCGGAGGCGCGAGTTCGGCATGCGGATCGCGCTCGGCGCCAGTCGTGCGCATGTCATCGGCTCCGTCTTGCGCGAAGGCTTGTGGCTCACGACGCTTGGCGTCGCAACAGGATTGGTTCTGGCTGCGAGCCTCGCCGGGGTCTTACGACTGCATCTCTTCGATGTCGCGCCTTGGGACCCAGTCGCCTTCACCGTCGCGCCAACGCTGCTTTTCGCGACCGCCGCCGTCGCGTGTGCCGTGCCTGCAATCCGCGCGGCGTCGACGGATCCAGCCGCGACGCTGCGGGGCGATTGACGACGGCGTAGGCTCGGATTTCGGCGCCCCCGACTCTCTCACCTTTCCTCAACACCTTCCCCGGCAACGCATCGGTAAACGTGCCCTTGTCGATGACCACGACGCCATTGACCAACACGTAGGACATGCCTTCCGCGAGCTGATGAGGCTGCGTGTAGGTCGCGACGTCGCGAATCCTTGCCGGATCGAAAACCGCGATGTCCGCGGCCGCACCCTCGCGGATGACCCCGCGATCGGCCATGCCGAATACCGCCGCCGGCAGGCTCGTCATCGATCGAATCGCAAACTCGAGGCTGACGACGTTCCGCTCGCGCACGTAGACGCCCAGCCTTCGCGCAAACGCGCCATAGTCGCGCGGGTGCGGTTGGCCGGCGCCCGGGAGTGTCAGGCCGCCATCACTCGACGCCATCGTGTAGGGCTGCGTCATGATCTCGCGGATGTCGTCCTCGGACATGTTGAACGACACGATCGACGCGTTGCCGCGGGAGATCATCTCGAGCGCGGCGCGTTCAGGCGCCAGCTTGCGGCTGGCCGCGATCTCCTCGAGTGTTTTGCCCTGCAGCGACGGGTCAGGACGATAGAAGGCGATCTGAACCGCCCTGGCGCCCGCGCGCCGGCGCAGATTCTCGCGAATCGTCGCCTCGAAGCCGTCGCGTTCCTTGATCGCCGCCGGCGATGCGGCGGTAACCGCCTTTTGAATTGCCTCCCGCTCGATGACGACACCCGGCAGCAGCGCGGCGCTCAGGCTGGTGGACGACGCTTCGTACGGATACTGATCGGCGAACACGGACACGCCGCGGGCACGGGCTTCGTCGATCTTCGTGATGCAGGTTCTCGCCA
The DNA here is from genome assembly GCA_036258055.1 of Vicinamibacterales bacterium. Taxonomy (GTDB): domain Bacteria; phylum Acidobacteriota; class Vicinamibacteria; order Vicinamibacterales; family 2-12-FULL-66-21; genus DATAEK01. Next base: position 4,990 of record DATAEK010000050.1, on the reverse strand, counting down.
GGCCCCAGCTGTCAGGGCCGAGCGCCTTCATGTGGCTGACGATGCCGGTGACGTGCGCGTCCTCAGCGATCCGGATCACCTCCTGCACGGCGGCGACGACCCCGATCGAGTAGTTCCCCTCGTCGCGAATGTGACTGGTGTAAAGCCCGCCGGATTCCCCGGCGACTGCGGCGAGCGCGATGACCTCTTCGGTGTTCGCGAAGCTGCCAGGCGTGTAGAAAAGACCGCTCGAGAGTCCGAAGGCACCCTGGGTCATCCCTTCCCTGACGAGCGCGCGCATGCGGTCGAGTTCCGCCGGAGTCGCCTGTCGATTCTCGTCCCCCATCATGGCCCGGCGTACGCTTCCATGACCGATGAGCTGCGCGACGTTCGGGCCAATGCCCCCTTTCTCGAGGGCCTCACGCTGCGTGCGCAAATCAGTCGGACCACCGCCGTCTGGATTGCCTACGATCGTCGTCACACCTTGAGCGAGAAGCGGCTTTCCATGATGAAGCGATGCGTTGGCGAGCGGCTCCGCCGCGTGTGAGTGCACGTCGATGAAACCCGGCGTCACCAGTTGATCGGCTGCGTCGATGGTCTTGGCGGCACGTGCATTCGGCAGATGCCCCAGCGCCGCAATTCGTCCCTCACGAATCCCGATGTCCGCGCGCATCCACGGGTTGCCCGAGCCGTCCATGACCCGACCGTTGCGAATCAAAACATCGAACGTCGACGGCTGAGCCAGCGGGCTCGCCCCTAATACAGCGATTGCTGCTCCAATTGCGGCGAGTTCTGGACGCAGGCGCATGGCGTCATTGTAGCCACGGCTGGGCACGCGTTGTGCAGCGTTTGTCCGGCTGGAGCAACCGTGCATCGGTTGTGAAAGGAATGACCCATGTCCGATGGAACGATGAACCTGACTGCACCGCGAGGTGAGAAGAGCGTGTGGGACGCGCCGGGACTCGGTGCGACCCTTTCGACCTACGACCAGGAACGCTGGCTGGCGGCGGCGTGGGGATCAGCGCTGACGATCGTCGGCGCGCGGCGGGGCGGCTTCGGTGGAGGGCTGCTCGCCATGCTCGGTTCGGCGGTCGCCATTCGCGCGGCGATGGGACGTCGCGATCTGCGCATCGTCCGCTCCTGGATCGATGACGCGATGAAGGACCGTGGCTGGCGCCCGAAGGATATCGTCGGCGACGCGTCGGCGGACTCGTTCCCGGCGAGCGACGCACCGTCGTGGACCGCCGACTCGGGAGCAACCATCAACCGTTAGCTCACCAGGAGTCGAACGATGAACATGGCCCTGGAGTATCCGGGTGACGCCCACGAAGCGCTCGTTCGCAGCGGTCGCAACATCAGCGACGTCGAACGCTGGACGTCGATCGCGGCTGGCACGGCGCTGGCACTGTACGGGATCCGTCACTGGCGCGGTAGCGGATGGATGCACGCCACGCTGGCCGCGCTGCTGTTCCGATGGGGAGTGACCGGGCGCTGCGAGGTGTACGACCTGTTCGGCATCAACACTGCCGGCACGGGCGGCGATACGCGCCGTGCGCTCGGCGGCAAGAACGGCATCCACGTCGAAGAAAGCGTCACGATCAACCGGCCGGTGCACGACCTCTTCGAGTTCTGGCGTAACTTCGAGAACCTGCCTCGGTTTATGGAGCATCTCGAGTCGGTCGAGCGGCTGACGGAGACGATCTCCCGCTGGCGCGCGAAGGGACCGGCGGCTTACACCGCCGAGTGGAACGCCGAGATCATCAACGAGATCCCTGACAAGCTCGTGGCGTGGCGATCGATCGAGGGCGCGGACGTCGTCAGCGCGGGCTCGGTTCATTTCGAGGACGCGGGTCCAGGACGTGGAACGAGGATCCGCGTGCGGCTGCAGTACAGCCCGCCCGGTGGCAAGGTGGGAGCGGCGGTTGCCAGGCTGATGGGCGCGGATCCCGCACGGGAGATTCGCGAGGATCTTCGGCGATTCAAGCAGCTCGTGGAGGCTGGCGAAGTCGCGCGGACCGACGGACAGCCGCGCGGTTAGACGATGAAAGCGGTCTGCTGGTACGGAACGAACGACGTGCGCGTCGCGCGCGTGCCGGATCCGTCGATCCTGAACGCGCGCGATGCGATCGTGAAGATCACGCTGACCGCCATTTGCGGCTCGGATCTGCATCTCTACGACGGCTTCATCCCGACGATGAAACGCGGCGACATCCTCGGCCACGAGTTCATGGGAGAGGTCGTCGACGTCGGACCGCAGAACACGCGGCTCCAGGTCGGCGATCGTGTTGTCGTCCCATTCACCATCGCCTGCGGACGCTGCTTCTTCTGCGAGCGCGATCTCTGGTCGGCCTGCGACAACTCGAATCCCAACGCCTGGATGGCCGAGAAGCTGTACGGCTTCTCGCCCTCAGGGTTGTTTGGCTATTCGCACATGCTCGGTGGATACGCCGGCGGGCAGGCCGAGTACGTGCGGGTTCCGTTCGCGGACGTCGGACCGATCAAGGTGCCTGAACACCTGTCCGACGAGCAGGTCCTGTTCCTCTCCGATATCCTTCCTACCGGCTACATGGCCGCCGAGAACTGCAACATCCGTCCTGGCGACACGGTCGCGGTCTGGGGCTGCGGACCTGTCGGGCAGTTCGCGATTCGCAGCGCCTGGATGCTCGGCGCGGGACGCGTGATCGCGATCGATCGACAGCCAGAGCGATTGCGAATGGCCGCCGAACACGGGAAGGCCGACATCATCGACTACTCGACCCACGAGGTCTTCGAGGAATTGAAGGAGATGACCGGCGGGCAGGGCCCTGACGCCTGCATCGACGCCGTCGGCCTCGAGGCGCATGGCGGCGACTGGGACGGGTGGTACGACAAGGTGAAGACGGCCGCGTTTCTCGCGACCGATCGCATCTCGGCGCTGCGCCAGGCCATTCACTCATGCCGCAAGGGCGGGACCGTGTCGATCCCGGGCGTCTACGGCGGATTCCTGGACAAGGTCCCGTTCGGCGCCGCGTTCAGCAAGGGGTTGACGCTCCGGATGGGGCAAACCCACGTGCACCGGTACCTCGCGATGCTGCTCGATCGCATCGATCGCGGCGAAATCGATCCCTCGTTCGTCATCACCCATCGGATCCGCCTCGACGACGCGCCCAGGGCGTACGAGGTTTTCAAACGCAAGCAGGACGACTGCATCAAGGTCGTCATGAGGCCCTGAACACTGCCGCCGCGGTCCGGTGTCCGCCTTCCGCTGTCCGCTCAGGTTGTCTCGAGCAGCGCACGCAGCGCAAGCGCGTCGCGCGGTGCGTGACCTCCCGTGTCGTTGTTGAAATACCCATAGACGTCGATGCCCTCCCGCCGCGGTTGATCCAGCCACTCGGCCCACGATGCCAGGTGATCTGCCGAGTACCCGCCGGCGTACCGGCCCGACGCGCCATGAAACCTCACGTAGACGAAAGGGCCGATTCGCTGACGGACGGTGACCGATCCCCGCATGTCGTGCAGGCAGAGCGAGACACCGTACCGCTCGAGCAATTGCTCCACTTCCGGCGAATACCAGCTAGGGTCGCGAAACTCGATCACGTGCCGGCGCCGGGCCGGCAGGGCGCGCAGAAATCCTTCCAATCGCGCGATATCGACCTTCCATCCGGGGGGCAGCTGATACAGGACCGGACCTAGACTGCGGCCGAGTGCGCGGGCGCGCTGGAACAGACGTTCGAGCGGCTCTTTGGGATCCTTCAGCCTCTTCATGTGCGTCAGGAAGCGACTGCCCTTCACTGCGAAGATGAAGCCCCGTGGAACCCGGCGCGCCCAGCCCTCGAATACGTCGGCCTCAGGCAGTCGGTAGAAACTGTTGTTGATCTCGACGGTGTCGAAAACGGTCGCGTAGTGTTCGAGCCAACGGCTTTGAGGCAGATCGGCAGGATAGAACACGCCGCGCCAGTGACGGTACTGCCAGCCCGAACAGCCGATTCGCACGTGACCTTCGGTCTTCACATTCGTCATGGTCTCGCTGACTCGCGCCGGTCGGGGCACGCCAGCGTCCATGTGGCGGACCCCTGTAGAATCGTCCGTCACATGGACGACACACCAATCACCTACGCCGACTTCGAGAAGGTGGATATCCGGGTCGGACGCATCCTCCGCGCCGAGGACTTTCCGCAGGCCCGGAAGCCCGCGTACAAGCTGCTCATCGACTTCGGTCCACTTGGTACGCGATCGTCATCGGCTCAGCTGACGAAGCACTACCAGAGAGACGAGCTCGTCGGACGGCTCGTCGTCGCAGTTGTAAATTTTCCGCCGCGGCAGATCGGGCCCTTCATGTCACAGGTGCTGACATTGGGTGTGCCGGATGCGGAGGGCGCCGTCGTGCTGCTCGCGCCCGACCACGACGTGCCCCTCGGCGGCCGGATGTTCTGAGCCTGGTGCGTGTGCGTTACTTGCGCCGCTTCGTGCCTTCCGACAGTTCGCGTTCGGCCGTCAACCAGTCATCCACGTCCTGTCCATCACGTCCGCCACGCGCGACGTACAACTCATAGGCGCGCGATGCGACGCGCTCACGGTCTATCGACTGCGCATCGCCGTTCGAAGACCCGGGCGACGCGGGACTTCCGAAATCATCCCTCTGGGTGCCGGTGGTTTTCGTATCAGTGGACTTTTTGCGTTTGGCCATAGTGCTCACATCTCTCATGGAACCGTGCCGCAACCTGCATGCCAGATGCGCAATTCCGTCGACGGCCGGCTCTTCGAAAAACCAGGTCATCCAGCGAAGGCAAGTTCTACGCAGCACGTCAAGAATATTGACGATGGATGTCGTGAACCGGATTCAGCGCGCAGTCACTCCGTCGCAGCTTGGCGCCGTTGCTCGAAATGGACGGTGGCCGATAAACTGCGCAAAAGCACAACCACAGCGGTGGCTGAAGCACGTTCAGACCACCTCTACTGATCTGGAGGCGAGGATGACGAGGGGAAGCAGGGCACGGTTCGTCCACGGCGCGGCGGCTCTCGCGGCCACCGT
>DATAEK010000042.1:0-8215 GCA_036258055.1 Vicinamibacterales bacterium | reverse complement strand
CATGCCTGATAGGTTCTTGACTTCAAAGCTCAGATCCGCATGCGTCTCGGATGGCGGAGACGTGGCTGCGGACCGCCCGAAGTCGACGGGCGCACCAGCCATGATGATTTCAGTGATCGGCGCCGAGTCGAATTCGACGGGAATCGCAGTCACGCGCACGTGTTCGCGCCCGGGCGGTGGCGTCGACGCATCGTCGAGCACGACCCTGCCACGAAGCGCCACTCCTCGTCTGACCTGGAGGATCACGTTCGTGAGGTCCGAGTCCCCGACCGAGATCGGCAGCCAGCCGAATGTCGTCGGGGGCATCGGTGTGTCAGAGCGGGATGGTGGCACAGCGAAGCCTTGCATCGTGTAACTGCCGGGCGGGACATGCCTGAGTAGGAAGGTCCCGTCGCGCGCTAACGCGACGCGAGGGAGATTGATATCTATGCGCGGCAACATATCGGGCGTCGTCAGCCAGAGCATCCCGGCTACCGGTTCGCCCGCCTCGTCAACGATCACCCCGGACACGCTGACGGTCTTGGCCGGAACGAGAGAGAACGGTGCAGAAGCGTCGACACCGGGAGTAATCGTGAGTGGCGTCGCGGCCCCCGAATCAGCGGTGCCGGGGTAGTACGTCGGTGCAAATCCCACGGCGTCGTTCAGGTCGGCTTCCGTCCCTGAGACTCCAGCCGCATACCTTGGGAGTCCGACCACGTAGTGTTCGCCTGGCGGCAACCCTTGGATCCGATAGTGGCCTTGGTCGTCTGTAGGCGGAGGGTCCCGGCGGCTGAGAAGCGTTATCAGTCGGTGGCGGCCCCCGACGTACTGCTTCCGGGCGGTCCGTACGATGACGTTCGGCGCCGGATCTCCGAACTCGTCGAACACCGTCCCTTCGAGGGCACTCGCACGGGGCAGCATGAAGGAGGCTCTGAATTCCTCGCCGCCTCCCAGCTGGATCGGCGTTCCAGCTTCCCCAAAGTGTTTTTGACCGAACTCGAGGCTTACGAATCGTTCCGCCTCCGCGCTCGCAGAATAGCGACCCGCCGGCAGCGATGAGAACGCGAATCGGCCCTGCGTATCGGTCCTCACCAGGAGCCCAAAGCGCTGACCGTCCACCGGCACGATCCGGACCGATGCGTTCCGAATCGGTTTCGTGGATGCGGCATCGACCACCTGGCCCACGATTCGTGCAGTGCCGGGAGGACCCCCATGCAGGGCGACGGCAGAATCCTCCGCCGGCGCGGCCGCCGGCTTGAGCGTGAAATCTATTGACCCTGTGTCCCGCCCGAGCGACACGCGCACCGGCTTCGCATCCTCGAGGACCGAAGCCGCGGGATAGAAGGCCTGATGCGCCTCGTGGGGTGCGGCCTCGACGTAGTAGTCACCCGCCGGCAGACTGTGCATCCGATAACGGCCCAGATCGTCAGTCCGAACTATAGCCACCGGTCGCGGCTCTCCCCCGTCCTGGAGCTGGAGCGCGTAGACGGAGACGTTTATCAACGGATCGCCGGCGCCATCCACGACGGTGCCTTCGATCGCGCCCGCGCGCTCGAGCGTCATCGTCGATTCGCTCGAAGCGGCGGCCTCGAGCGTGACGAAACCGGGCTTCTGCACTGTGACTCTGTAGTCGCCGGCTGGCAGAGGGTCGAAGCGAAAGGTCCCCGCCGTGTCCGTCGCCGTCACCCTTGCCGCGCCCGACCCGCCCGTCAGCGACACCTTCGCCCGGCGAACGGGACGCTGATCGTTTCCGGTGACGGTCACCACGCGGCCCGAGACCGCGATCGTCCCCTCGCGCGGCGGCGGTTCGGGGACAGCTTGCCCGAAGGCGAGCGCGGCGATCAGGATGGCGAAGGAGGCTGTCCGCATCGTTGTGCTGGGCAGACGCCGGGATTGTGCAGCGTTGCCAGAGCCTGGCGTGAAAGATACACCCGCAAGGCGCGCGAGCAGTCCGCCGGCGTGCAACCAACGTCCTCCCGGATCCGTCCAATGCCTTGACTATCTAGGCTTGGCTCCCTATGATCCCTAGAACGTCTGGGTAATAGCGGAGGAGCGAAGGTATGGCCACGACGACCGATACGAATGCGATGCTCCACGGCACGCTCGACGCGCTGGTGCTCAAAACGCTCTCGCGCGGCGCGCGGCACGGATACGGCATCGCGAGGTGGCTCGAAGAGGCCACCGGCGACGAGGTGCTGATCGAGGAGGGCTCGCTCTACCCAGCGCTCTACCGCCTCGAGCGGCGAGGCTTGATCGAAGCCGAGTGGGGCACCTCGGAGCTCGGACGCAAAGCCAAGTTCTATCGCATCACGCCGAGCGGGAGACGCCAGCTCGCCCGCGAAACGGAAACCTGGGCGCGGTTCTCGGCGGCCGTGTCCCGCGTACTGCTGCCGGCCTGACGCCGGTATTCGACTCCGGATCCGATGACGTTCGGCAAACGGCTTCGATCGCGCTTCTGGCGCGGGCCCGTCGAAAACGAGGTCGACGACGAGCTCGACTTCCACGTCGAGATGCGCACGCGCGAGCTGGTCGCGCGCGGGCTCGATCCGGAGACCGCACGGCGGACCGCCGTCGCGCGCTTCGGCAACATCGACCGCGTCAACGCCACATGCCGAACGATCGGCCGCCGAAGGGACAGGGATATGCGACGAACCGAATACCTCGCCGAGCTCGTGCAGGACGTCACCTTCGCGTGCCGCCAGCTGCTGAAGTCTCCCGCGTTCGCGATGGTCGCGATTCTCACCCTGGCCCTGGGCATCGGCGCAACGACGGCAATCTTCAGCGTCGTGCATGCCGTCGTCCTGCGTCCACTGCCGGTTCCCAACCCGGAACGAATCGTGGCGGTCTACGAGGTCTTCAAGGGCGGTCACGGCAACGTCTCCGCCGGCAACTTCGTGGATGGCATCGTACCGGTCGCCAGCTTCAGCGACGCCACGGCAGTCCGGTACTCGAGCTTCAATCTCGCGGATCAGGAAAACAGCGAGCGGGTCATCGGTGGCCGGACGACGGCCGGCTTCTTTCGCGTGTTCGCCACCGCGCCGGAACTCGGTCGCGTGTACAGGGACGACGAAGATCAGCCTGGCCGCGAGCAGGTCGTCGTCTTGAGCAATCGCCTGTGGACGCGATGGTTCGGCCGGGATCGGTCCGTCATCGGCCGCCGCATCCGCCTCAACGAGCAGCCCTACGAGGTCATCGGCGTGATGCCCGCGCACTTCGACTTCACCGATGAGAGCGAGGAGCTGTGGGTGCCGGTCGCGTTCACGCCAGAGCGCAAGGCGCAGCACGACGAACACTACCTGCAGGTTTACGCGCGCCTGAAACCCGGAGCGACGATGGGTCAGGCGCTCGCGGAGCTCGATCGCAACGCGCAGCAGCTCAGGAAAGACTTTCCGCGGGATGATCGAGACCTGCAGATGACCGCGGTCGGCGTCCTCGAAGATCTGGTCGGCGACTACAGCCGGCGGCTCTTCATCCTTCTCGGGGCGGTGGGATTCGTGATGCTCATCGCCTGCGGCAACGTCGCGAACCTGCTGCTCGCGCGTGGCGCGACACGCACCGGCGAGCTCGCAATCCGCGCGGCCCTCGGCGCCGGCCGCGGCCGCATCGTGCGCCAGCTCCTGACCGAGAGCGTTGTGCTGGCGCTGGTCTCGGCTGCGGGCGGGCTCGCGCTTGCCTTCTGGGGCATTCAGGCCCTCGTCGCCGCCGCACCACCAGGAGTGCCACGCCTCGATCAGACGTCGCTCGATTTCCGCGTGCTGGGGTTCACGCTGGCGATCGCGGTCGCGAGCGCGATCATCTTCGGGCTGGCGCCAGCGCTCCGCGCGGCACGAACCGACGTTCAAGCCGTGCTCAAGGCTGGCCGGGGCGCCTCGAGCGGATCCGTCCGCGACTGGCTGCGCACGACGCTCATCGTTACTGAGCTCGCGCTCGCACTGCTGCTGCTCGTGGGCGCCGGTCTTCTGGTCCGCAGCTCGCTGGCGCTGCAGCGCGTCAACGTCGGCTTCGATCTGGAGGGCGTGTTCTCTGCGCGGCTCTCACTACCGACGGCAGAGTACGCGGACCGCGAGCGTGCGGGGCTGACCTTCAAGCGTCTCGCCGAAGCCGCCGGAGCGGTTCCGGGCGTGACGTCGGCGGCAGTGACATCGCAGGTGCCAATGGGCGGCGGCGGCAACGGGAATGGTCTCGTCCCCGAGGGAAAGACGCCCGACGCGAAGTCGATCATCTTCAGCCGGCTGCGGATCGTGACGCCGCGCTACTTCGAGACGATGCGCATTCCGCTGATCAAAGGACGCGCGCTCACGGTGGATGATCGCCGGGGCGCGATGAAGGTGATGGTCGTGAGCCAGGCGCTCGCGGACGCCGCGTTTCCGGGCCAGGATCCGATCGGCCGGCGTATCGCGTGCTGCGAGTCGGGGCCCGACGGCAAGAGCCCTGACTACAAGACCGTTGTCGGCGTGGTCGGCGACGTGAGGTCGCGAGGCCCCGGCGAAGCGCCGTCGCCTGAGTTCTATCTGCCGATCGATCAGATTCCCGCGGAGGCGTGGGACTGGGTGCAACGGACGATGTATGTCGTGGCACGCACCGAGCGCGACCCGGCAGGGCTCGCAGGAGGAATACGAGCCGCGGTAACCGAGGTCGCGCCCGGAGTTCCGCTCTTCAACGTTCGAACCATGGATCAGCGGCTCCGCGAGTCGCTGGCCACCGCCCGCTTCAACACGTTGTTGCTCACGCTGCTCGGCGGCATCGGCGTCGTCCTCGCCGCTGTCGGCATCTACAGCGTCGTGGCCTACTTCGTCAGCCGGCGCACCCAGGAAATCGGCGTCCGGCTCGCGCTCGGCGCAACCCGGCGCGATGTCGTCTCGCTCATCATCCGCCAGGCCGCGTGGCCCGTCGGCATCGGAGTCGCCGCCGGCATCGCAATATCCTCAGGCCTCACGCGCGTGCTCTCCAGTCAGTTGTTCGGCGTGACGCCCGGAGATCCCGTCACCTACAGTCTCGTCGCGCTCGCGCTCGGCAGCATCGCCATCCTCGCGAGCCTGATCCCTGCTCGCCGCGCCGCGGGAGTGGATCCGACGCGGGCACTCCACATGAACTGACCTGGTTCTCGGGTTCTCGGGTTCTCGGGGTTCTAGAACTGGTTTCAAAACCTCCCGCGGGTGGCCGCGAACGGGGCCGCCCCGCCGGGCGCGGAGGCCGTTCCTCGTGACAAGTGCTTTTCGGCTGAGCACCCGGTGGGGCTGTTCGCGGCCAGGACCCGCAGCCCGGGTTTTGAAACCGCTTCTAAGGTTCTCGGGTTCTAAGCGTCACCTGCATCCAGGTAGCTTGAAGCCCCCAATCTTGCTCGAATAGTTCGGCGCATCCTTCTTGATGTAGTCGCCGACGTACCAGATCGTGCAGTCGTCGCTCGGATCCATCGCGGTCGTCGTGTAGTCCTCCCAGCGCATCGCGGTCTGGATCCCCTCCCCTTCGACGAGGACCGTCTCCTTCAGCGTCATCTTTCCTGGGGGATCGTTGGCGAGCCGCGCGGCAAAGCGCTGACCCGCGAACTTGGTCGCGCTGCCGTACGAGTAGCCGATCGCGATGCTGCCATTGCGATCGATCGCCGGGCTCGCCATCCATCGGAACGCGCTGTCCGGCGCGTACGTGCCCTGCTGATGGACGGTCAGATTCCTGTCCTTGCCGACGAGGAACTCGTACCAACGCACGCCGCCGGCGCCCGCCGCGGTGTTGACCGAGTGCACTGCGACGATCGACTCGCGATTTCCCACCTTGCGGTAGACCACACGCGACATGATTTTGTCGCCCTGCGAATCGAGACGTCGATCCGTTCCTGGCTGTGGCACGCAGTTCGTGAGCTGGCCGTCACAGAGGAAGTGGAACGGCGCAACCGCAAGCTTCTGCGGTCCGCTGATCTTCGTGTTCGCCGGATTCTTCCAATCGACCTTGAACTGCCAGACGTCGATGTTGCTGGCCTCGAGGATCTTGTCGAGCTGTGTGCCTCCCGCGGCAATCAACGGATTGGGTGCCCCTGCCGGTGGAAGCGCCTTGCCGTCGACGTCGGCGTTGTTGAAGAAGCTGACGTTCTCGACGATCACGCATTGTTCGCTGGCAGGCTCACCTTTCAGCATCTTCGCCCGTTCGACGACGCAGGCGTGCTTCTGGGTGGCGATCGTTTCCGAGATTCGGTTGTCTCCGGTGCTCGTGGGCACGTAGTAGCCGTCCGGCCAGATCGCCGGACGCGGGTAATCCGGGAAGAGCGAGCGCAGGAACTCGTAGCGGTAGTACGGACCGAACGGGTCGGGCCCGACGCTCAGGGCGTAGCACATCGAGTACGGACCCTGCGGACCCGGTTCGCCGCGCTGTCCGCGACCGCGCTGCGGATTGGGTGGCTCGGGCGGTCCTGGCGGCGGCGCCGGTGGGCGGAAGAGCGCGGTCGCGGTGCCTGGCTGTCCCGGCACGCCAATCGGGCTGACGTACGCGGGCTGTCCACCCTTCCATTCGCCAGGCTGATCCGGACGCGGCGCGGCACGGCCGAAGATCGGCATGACGATCAGCCAGCGATCCGCGAGCTGATCGTAGCGAACCACGGCGTCACCGTTGTTCCTGGTTTCGCACGTGCCGCCGAATCCTTTGAACACGTTGTTCGTGTTGACGGGACCGTAGAGGACCTTGCCGCTGGTGTCGAACTGCTTCCCCTTTTTGGTGAAGATCGCCATCCGCGAGTTGACGACCTGGACGATGTGATTGGGACCGACCGCGAGACCGTTGTCGGAGGGATTCCGCAGCGAGGCGGTTCCCTGCGGACCCTCGAACCCGCCGCCGAGGCCGTCGAAGCTTTCCACGAGAACCGGTCCTGGCTTCTCGCCGTGGGATGTCTGCTCGGCAGCGGCCGCACCCTCCGGAACGGTGATCACCGGCGGCGTGATCGCCGCCGGCGCGGGCGGCTGCTGGTCCGGATCGTCGGCGTCATCGTCTGGCGCCAGCGCGCCTGGATGTGCGCGATCGGCACTCGGCCGGTCGCCGAGCGTCTTCGACACGTCGTGGGCAACGGCCTGTTGCACGGTTGCGGGTCCGCTCCTGGTCGCACCGCGAGCCGGAGGACGACCGTTGCGTACCAGGAACGTCACGGCCATCAGCAATGCGATGAGGGCGACCAGTCTGAGCGATGGAATGATCCGGTTCATGAAAGCTCCCACCTGTCGATGTGTGAGCGCATCATACTCGGCGCCCGCAGTATGGCCTCATAACAGGAATTGATGGACTGATTGCCACAACTGCCAGGATTGCCAGTAACGCCGGAATCGTCAGCCGTATCCCGATCGCAGTTGCGTGTGCGGACTCGTTCAATTACTTTTGGCAATTCTGGCAATCTTGGCAAGATAAGAATGGTCTCTGGTGCGTTATGGCGAGACTACTGATCATCCAGCCTGAGGCGGCCCTGGAAAAGGCGCTGGCCAACGATGTCACGCTGCGCGGGCACGAGATCGAGACGTGCAGCGGCAACATCGAAGCCCTTCATCGCGCGCGCGAACACGCGGTCGACGTCGTGATCACAAGTCCGGTGACGACGTTCTCCGAGGATCTGGCCTTCACGAAGGAGATGCACGTGGTGCGGCCGGGTGCGCGGCTGATCGTGCTGGCGCCGGCCGCGACCAACGAGGACATCGTCAACGCGCTTCGCGAGGACGTGTTCGCCTGCTTCACGCCGCCGTTCGACTACGGCGAGATCGCGGCGATGGCGCGGGGGGGCCTCAGCGAATCTGGTAAACCTGACGGCATCGAGCTCGTCTCCGGGCTTCCGCACTGGCTGACCGTACGAGTGTCCTGCCAACTGCTGACGGCGGAGCGCCTCGTCCGCTTCATTGCGGAGCTGCAGTCGGCGCTGCCCTCAGGCGAACGTGACCTGCTTCTGACAGCATTCCGCGAGATGCTGCTGAACGCGATGGAGCACGGCGCGGGCTTCGACGCGGACAAAGTGATTGAGGTAACGGCCGCCAAGACGGCGCGCGCGATCGTGTACCACTTCCGGGACCCAGGGAACGGCTTCGACCGCGCAGATCTCGATCACTGCGCCAACTCGAACACCCCCGAGAACGTGCTCGCGAGCGCCGAGAAGCGCATCGAGCTCGGCCTGCGTCCGGGGGGCTTCGGCATGCTGATCGTGCGGCAGATCGTCGACGAGCTCGTGTACAACGAGCGAGGTAACGAGGTGCTCCTCATCAAGCACCTGAACTGA
>DATAEK010000038.1:0-7814 GCA_036258055.1 Vicinamibacterales bacterium | reverse complement strand
CGAAGATTGCGTCGGCGTGGAAGAAACCGGACGGGCTGACGGTGATCGCCCCCGAACGTGTCGAACGGTTCCTGCAGAAGCTGCCCGTCGACGCATTGTGGGGCGTGGGACCGGTCACCGCGAAACGCCTACGGGATCGCGGCATCGAGCGACTGATTCACGTGCGGACCGCCGACCCCACGCTGCTGCGCGAAGCGGTCGGCAGCCAGGCCGACTGGCTGCGGCGGCTGGCCGACGGCGACGACGATCGCCCGGTCGTGCCGAACCGGGCCGCGAAGTCATCGGGCACCGAGAACACGTTCTCGAGAGATCTCGTTGATGGGCAGGAGATTCGTGCTGCCGTCGACGAGATGGCGCGCGACGGCGCGGCCTGGCTCGAACGAAAGAGCCTGCTGTGCCGCACCGTCACGATCAAGGTCCGCTACTCGGACTTCACGACGATCACCCGCAGCCACACACAACTTCCGCCCACGCGGAATTCCGACAACATCGCGATGCGAGCGGTGGCACTCCTCGATCGCACGGACGCAGGCCGGCGGCCGGTCAGGCTGCTCGGCGTGAGCGTTCACAATCTCTCCGACACCGTTGACACATCCGGCGATCTGTCACTGCCCTTCGATTCGGGGGAGTCCAGACGGGAGCTCAGCAGGTCAGGAGAGAACTCGTGACAGGCCACTAACGTCGGCCCGGTAGCGCCGGCCTGCCCATGCCCGGCGGACAGGACAGCCGGCGCTCCAACCGGTAGCCTTTACTCCGGCGCGTCCTTCCGCGTGCGCGCGCGCGGAGCCCGCGGCTTCCCGCTGCCCTTGCGCGCGCGGGGGCCGGGCGCCGCGCCGTCGGCCTTGCGTGCAGGACGTCCTTCACCCGACGCTGGCCTGCCACGTCGGCCTCCACGCTTACGCGGTGTCGTCGGCGGCGCTTCCTCGGCAGCCGTCACATCGATCACGTCAGACGCTGCCTCAATCTCCTGAACGACGTCGCCGTCCACCACATCCGTGTCGCTCGTCGTGGGAGAGGGCATCCACTCCCTCGCCGGCTGCACGTCGCCGAGCGATCCGTCCTCGCCCTGAGGCTGCGTCTCTTCGGCTGCGGTCCCGTCGATCGACATGTCATCGTCAACGGGCAGAACTGCCTCGACCGGCGGCTGCATAACGTTACCGCCGAAGATCCGCATGACGCCCTGGCGATCGCGCTCGATGCGGAAGAGACCCTCGCGCTGGCAGGCCCGGATCAGGTCCACGAGGCTCGCGAAGCCGAACTTGCGCTCGTCGAAGGTTGGATCGACGTTGCGAAGGAACTGCTTCGCCTGACGGATGTACATCGGCCAGCGCGGCGGGTTCTGCGCGGCCTGAAAGAGACGCCGCACTTCGCGAATGCCATCCGCGAGCCGCGGTTCGGGTGCGGCCGCGATCGGCGGCACGTCGCGCTCGGCCGCCGGCCGTTGCGGCGCTTGACGAGCGCCCTCATCGGCGATGATCGGACCGTTCTCCTTCGACTCGACGAGCACGTTCCGTCCCGATTCGCGGAGCGTCACGTGTCCGGCGGCTGCGAGCTTCTGCGCGAAATCGCGGAAGCTGCCGGCGCCGTACGTCCTTTCGGAGAACGTCGAGTCGAGCTGCAGGAGCGTGCTCTTGAGGAGCCCGAGCTGCGGCGAGACCTCGCGATCGCTGAGCACCTTGAGGGCGCGCCGAACGAGCGGCACCGCTTGGTCGAGCGATGCCTGCTGCTGCACCGGAACGTTCTGCCGTCCCCTGTCCTGCGAACGCCGCGCCCCGCCGACGAGGTTCTCGTAGGCGATGAACTCGTGGCAGTTCCGCTGCATCACCATGCTGGTGAACGCGCGGCCGCCCACCACGAAGATCTGCTTGTCGTACTGCTTCAGCTTCTCGACGAGCGTGATGAAATCGCTGTCACCGCCGACGATGACGTAGGCGTTGATGTGGCCGTGCGTGAACGCCATCTCGAGCGCGTCGAGGGCGAGGTTGATGTCGGCGCCGTTTTTGTCGCCCCCTGGTGTGAGGTTCCGCTGAACGAGCTTCGTCGCGTGCTGGGTCAGCGAACGGCTGTAGTCACCCGCGCGGGTCCAGTCGCCGTACGCGATCTTCGACACCACATCGCCGCGTTCTTTGAGTGCTTCGAGCACGACCCCGACGTCGAACGGCACGCCGAGCGTGCTCTTCACACCGATCTCGATGTTGTCGAAATCGATGAACACCGCAATCTTCAATCGTGTATCTGCCAAAATCCTTTCCAGTCTGTCCTTTCCGGCCCAATGGCCAAGCGTTCATTATGACCGCGCGGCGGAGAATCCGGAAGCAGGATCGCCCCGACATCATTTCGCGCGCACATCGTAGGCATAGATCGTGTCCTGGTCGCGCAGGTAGAGCTTTCCACCTGAAACGATGGGGTGACTCCACGTGGGAAGGTTTCCCGTACTCAGCTGGAAGCGGCCGTGCTCGCGATACCCCTGGGGGGTCGCCTCGGCGAGGCCGACGACGCCGTTCTCGCTGTAGAGATACAGCCGATCGTCGGCGAAGACCATCGAACCCTTGCCCACGCTGCGGTCCTGCCAGGCGACCTTCCCGGTGTCGAATTGCATGGCCTTCAGGATCGCGTTGTCGAAGCCGTAGAGGTAATCGCCGATGAGTACCGCGCTCGCGTGGTGGTTCCGCATCTCACGCGTGAAGTAGACCTCGCGGGCGTTGATCTTGCCGTCCGCGGGCGTGAGCTCGAGGAGCGCGCCGCCGGTATCGTACGCGGACGAGAGGAACACCTTGTTGCCGCGTACGATCGGGGTCGCGATGTTCGCCGTCCCGTTGGCCACGCGGTTGTAGCTCCACAGGACCTGTCCGTTGTTGACGTCGACGCCGAGCGCCCGGCGGCCGGTGAAGAAGATCGCTTCGCGGATGCCTCCCGCCTCGTGCAGCATCGCGGACGAATAGCCGGCTTCGTCCCCCTGCGACTTCCAGATCAACGAGCCATCGGTCTTCTTGAGCGCGACGATCGACGCCCCGGGCGCGCCGGCATTGACGAGAATCCGATCGCTCAGGACGAGCGGCGACTCGCTGAGTCCCCACTGAATGTTCCGGCCGCCGAACTGCTTGAGAACGTTCACGGCCCAGATGACCTTGCCGCTGGCCGTATCCATGACACTCAGATCGCCGCTCGCTCCGTAGGCGTAGAGGCGGTCGCCTTCGATTGTCGGGGTCGCCCGCGGACCGTCGCCGCGATCGTTGCTGAAGCGCTGACCGTGCGCCGCCTCCCAGAGACGCTTGCCCGAGGTGGCGTCGTACGCGATCACGTATTCGGTGCCGCCACGCGCACCAAGCGTGTAGAGACGGCCGCTCGACGTGGCAAACGACGAGTAGCCTTCGCCGGCGCCAACCGCCTTCCATGCGAGCGGTGGCCCACCCGAGGGCCAGGCCTTGAGCAACCCGTGTTCGCCGGAGATCCCGTCGCGATTGGGGCCGCGCCATTGGGGCCAGTCATCAGGCGCGCGATTCGAGACCACGACGGAAAGGGACGACAGGAGCGCGGCCGTGACGAAGGCGCGGGAAAGCATCGGCTTCATGGCGTTCTCCAGGCGGAAAAGGTTTTCCTTATGACGCCGCGTCACCCACGGCGGTTCTGAGTCCTTACTTCACGAGGCGGACGGTCTTCAGCTCCACGCGGGTCACGGGCGTCTCGCCGTTGACCGGCGTCTGTTCGATCGTGTCCACGATGTCGAGTCCCTCGACGACCCGGCCGAAGACAGTGTACTTGCCGTCGAGCGAGCTGGCATTGCCGGTCACGATGAAGAACGAGGTCGTCGCGCTCGCCGGATCGTCGCCGCGCGCCATCGAGATGATGCCTTTGACGTGCTTCGTGTCGTTGAATTCCGGCTGCAAGGTGCGAACGAGCTTCTGCTGCTTCTCCGTCAGCGGTCCCCGGCTCGTGAGCGCGCCCGTCTGCACCACGAAGCCACGGACGACGCGATGGAACGCGGTGCCGTCGAAGACACCGGCCGAAGCCAGGCGCAGGAAGTTGCGCACGTGTTCCGGCGCCTTGTCCGGGAAGAATTCGATGGTGATCGCTCCCGCGCTCGTCTCGAGCACCGCGTGATACTTCGCGAGATCGGCAACCGATTCCGTGGAGAACGGCTCCGGCTCGGGCGGCGGCGTATCGCGAATCTCGACGGACGTGATCTCGATGCGATCGACTGGCACCCCCTCGTCCTTCGTCGGCGCTTCCGAGATCTTCTGAACGACGTCGAGCCCATCCTGCACCCGACCGAAGATCGTGTACTTCCCGGTCAGCGACGCCTGATCAGTCACGCACACGAAGAACTGTGCGCCGCCGCTGTCCGGCCGGTTGGGCACGAGCACCGCCGCAACGGCTCCGCGGGTCGCAGGCTCGCTGCTCAACTCCGACCTCAGCAGGCCCAAACCGCCGGTGCCGTACTGCTTTGCCTTCGCCGGATCCTTCGACAGCGGGTCGCCGCCCTGGATGATCCCCAGCTTGATGACGCGGTGGAACGTCGTCCCGTTATAGGCGCCTTCCTTCGCGAGCTTCATGAAGTAGCCGACGTGGTTCGGGGCAAGGTCCGGCCTGAGATCGATGACGAACGTCCCGGCCGACGTGTTAACCACGGCCTGCTTGTTCGTCATCTCCTCGAGCCGAAGCGGCGTCTTGAACGGTGCCGCGGGCTTTCCGGCCGGCGTCTGCGCGACGAGGGCGGTTAACGCGAGCGCAACGGCAAAGGGTAAATGGCACATGGCAAATGGCATGGTCGATGGCAAGGGTAGATGGTAAGGGGAGAACGGCCTGCGCGCATCATTATCGGATAGTCTTCACTCTGCCTGGCCTGGTCCATCCACCATGCCATTTACCCTTTACCATGTGCCATCTGCGATGCTAGGTGCGCACTTCGATTCAGTTGCGGCTTCGATCGGCGCGACTGCCTGAGAACCGAGAAAGGGGAACAGGGAACCGAGAACTTTGAGAATCAGCCTCATGCGAGCCTGGCTTTCGGAATGAGCTTCTTGGCGCGCGCCATCCCCAGCACGGTTTCGCAGACGCGCCTCCGCAATCCCCTTTTGGTGCGACCATTCGCCGCAAACCTTTGCTCTCCGGGTTCACGTCGCTCTACAATCCGTCGCGGACAGCGAAACGAACCGCCGCCGGCGCATTGCGCCCTGGGACGAACTGCAGCAATTGACCCTGCCCATTCCCGGAGGACGTTCATGATTCGCGCATCGCGTGTTGTCTTCTGGCTGGCGACCTCAGCGCTCTTCGGCGCCGCGATGGTCACACCGGCCGCGCAGCTCAAACGGCCGGTGCCCGTGAAGACGTCCATTCCGGCACTGTTGCCCTCTTCGATCTCACTCGCGAAGTTCTTCGAGATTGGCCCCGTCTTTCAAGACAAGAACGGCGATGGCGTGATCGATTTCGTGGACGCGCGAATCGTCCTCGGTGAGCGGCCATCGGCCAGTGACGTTGCCGCTGGCGCCAACGTCGCCGCGCGCCTTGGCTTCGAGACGTCGGCGATGAATCTGCCGATGGCCGCCGCCGGAACTGGCGTCCCGATCATCATCGGCACGGCCGGCATGAAGCGGGCCGGAGCGTCCATCGATCTGCCGAGCGGCGGCGACGAGGGGCTGATCGCGACGATGGACGTGAACGGCAAGCCGGCGGTCATCATCGCCGGGACCAGCGACGCGGCGACGCGCGCCGCGGCGGACGCCTTTGCCGGGCGGCTGCCGAAGCTGTGGGATCCGAGCGGTCCGTCGGTCGATACCGTTGCCAAGGACGTGCAGACGTTCCTGTCGGCTCGCGGCGTCGAACGGGCCGACGTGTCCATCCCGGCCGTGTTCGTGATCCCTGCGAGCGATGGCTTCGCGCGCCTGCTCGTCGATGTCCGCGTGGGCGCCGCGGCCGATGTGACGAAAGCGCAGTCGGCGCTCGCCGCCCTGGCGGCGAGCCGCAGCACCGCGCCAGCTGCCAAAACGGCAGCGCCGGCCACAGCAGGTTCCGCCTCGACGAGCGAGAAGCCGCTTCTCACCTACACCGGCGCCCGCGAGGTGATCCTCCGGCTCGCGGCAACTGGCGCACCAGCCGCGACGGTGACAGTCCCCCGAGTAAAGGGTGCGGAGCCTGGCCCGATGCCACGACGGCCCGGCGGAGCGGCGAAGGAGTCTCTGGACCTCTCAACGGTCTACAGCAACGAGGGGTTCCTCGGTTCGTCGAACAATGCCATCCCGGATCGTCTCGACGTGTTGTTGAGCCCATCCGGCGACGGTATCGAAGGCGTGGTGGATCTCGCCGCGCGCATCGGCCTGGAATCATCAGGGGTCTCACTGCCGCTCGTTCTGCCACCCGATGCGCTCGGCCGTCCTGAAAGCGAGCCGATGCTCGTGCTGATCGGCACGACCCACCCGCTGATCGAGCAACTGCAGAAGAGCGGCAAATTCGAGCGCCCGACGCTCGCTGCCGGCGAGGGACTGATCCAGGTCGTGAAGAACGCGTTCGGCACCAAGCCGGCGGTCATCGTCACCGGCGGCGACGCTCGCGGTGTGAGCCGCGCCGTGTCTCAGTTAGCCGAACGGTTTCCCAATGTCTGGACACGCGGGAAGGATCGAACGACCGTGGACGACGTTGAAGAGGACGTGCGAACGCTTCTGGCGGGGCGATCGCCGGTTGGCCAGGCAGCAACCGCGCTCACCCAGTTGAACGAGATCGCCAAGGAGCTGGCCGGCAAGGATCTCCAGTCGGCCCGGGTGGTGGTCTCGATTGAAAAACCGGCCGACGGCTTCGAGCAGATCGTTCGGAGTGACGCGACAGCGAAGATCAAAGCCGGGCAGCTCGACGTCGTGGTCGACAACCGCGACGTGCAGAAGGCCAAGCAGCTGCTCAACGACGAGTTCGACATTCCCTCAGAGGTCGACGACTTCTGGAAATACTTCCGGGCCGAGGTGTTGCCGGCGGTCAAGAAGAACCAGCCGGTGATCGTCGAGGCACGCCTGAGCGAACCGCCGGAGCTGCGCGCGAAGATCGCAACCGACGCGAAAGCGCAGCTCGTGAAGGCGGGCGCGGCGGAGGCCCAAACGAGAGTCACGGTCCTGTCCGCCTACAAACAGGGCTACAGCTGGCTCTACGACGTGGTGCGGCCGGCCCTGGCCGGTAAGCCGATCGACTCGATCGTCATCCGCTTCGCCGAGATCGGAGCACCGCAGGAGTGGCCGCAGCAGGCGATGTTCACGCCGACCCGATGGCTGCTCGAGCTCTTCCCGATCGATGAGATTCTCGCGCGCGAGCTGAAAATCGACCTCAAGAAGATCCGCTTCGAGAAGATGCCAGTCGGATCGCCCACCTACGAAGTCGTGGTGACGGGTGGTGGCGGCGAGATCCTCAAGCAGACGTTCGAGCCCAAGTACGTCCTGCGGTCGTTCTTCGACGTCTTCCCGGACTACGAGAAAGTCCGCGTGACGACTGGCTGGATCAACGCGACGGTGACCGGGCGGCCGGTGGTCGACAAACGCATCGTGACGGATCTCGAAAAGTTCTGGGACCGCTTCCAGGGCAACACGCTCAAGGCCATCTACGAGCACGTGATGGCCGTATCCAAAGGCAAGCCGCGTCCCGAGGATGCACCGTGGTTTGGCGAGCTGGTGGTTGACCTCACGCTCAGCGAACCTGACTACCGGCTCGACCTGGACAACGAGCAGATCATGTCGCTCGAAATGATGACGGAGGAGGTGTACTTCAACACGCTGCACTTCTTCGACGTGCTCGGCCGCTACGCGCGAGGCCAGGGACTGAACTACGTCGGGCGCGTC
>DATAEK010000030.1:0-26329 GCA_036258055.1 Vicinamibacterales bacterium | reverse complement strand
CGCTCGGTGGCGGAGTTCGGCGATATTGTCGTCCGCCAGACCGAGGCCCATCCGGTACTGCTTCGTGACGTCGCGACCATCGAGGACGGCATGGCTGACGCCGAAACGAAGGCCAACGTCAACGGTGAGTCGGCGGTACTGTTGACGGTGCGCCGGCAGTCCGGCACGAACACCGTGCAGGTCGTCGATGCCGTGAAGGAACGATTGGCCGAAGTGGCGCCGCTCGCGCCGGCGGGCTATCAGATCCGCGTCGTCCGCGATCTGTCGGAGTTCATCAAGGCATCGATCGACAGCGTCGAAGAACACCTCATCGTTGGATCGATCCTGGCAGCGGCCGTCGTCCTCGTATTCCTGTGGAACTTCCGCTCGACCATCATCGCGGCCATCGCGATCCCCACGTCGATCATCGCGACCTTCGGGCTCATCTGGTACCAGGGCTTCACGCTCAATTCGATGACGATGCTCGCGTTGACGCTCGCCGTCGGCATCGTCATCGACGATGCCATCGTCGTGCTGGAGAACATCTACCGGTTCGTGGAGGAAAAGGGACGGCCGCCGATGCAGGCGGCGGTCGAAGCGACGCGCGAAATCGGGCTCGCGGTGTTGGCGACCACGCTCTCGCTCGTCGCGATCTTCGTGCCCGTCGGGTTCATGGGCGGAATCGTCGGGCGGTTCATGACCAGTTTCGGATTCACGATGTCGTTTGCCATCATGGTCTCGCTCCTCGTGAGCTTCACCCTGACGCCGATGCTATCGGCCCGCTGGATTCGGATGAAGCCGCGCCGCGAAGGATCAGCGGGCGGGGATCACGATTCCAAGGACTCGAAATTCTTCCGTCCGCTCGACCGCGGCTACGCCTCGATTCTGGGCTGGTCACTTGCCCATCGCGGCATCGTCGCTGGAATCGCGGTACTCGTGCTGCTCAGCAGCGTGCCGCTGTTCAAGGTGGCGAACAAGAACTTCCTGCCCAATGACGATCAGTCCGAGTTCGAGGTCGGCTTGCGCGCGCCGGAAGGCACCAGCCTCGAAGCCACCGAGATCATCGCGAACCGGATTGCGTCGAAGATTCAGAAGCTGCCCGAAGTGGCGTATACGCTGGTGACGGTTGCCGATGACCCGGCACGCACGCAGAATCTCGGCACGGTCTATGTGCGGCTGACTCCCGTGAACAAGCGGTCGCGCGATCAGTTCGCGTTGATGAACCAGGTCAGGAGCGAGGTCCTGCCGCACATCGAGGTCAAGAACCTCAGGACCGGCGTCCGTCCGGTTGCGACGATCGGCGGCGGCGGCACTCAGAACGCGGACATCCAGTTCACGATCAACGGACCGGATCTTCAGCTCCTCGAGAAATACGCCAACGCCATCGTGGCGGCCGCGAAGAAAGAACCGGGCGTCGTCGACGTGGACACGTCGCTGAACGTGGGAAAACCGGAGCTCTCGGTGCAGCTCGACCGGCTGAAGGGGGCTGACCTCGGCGTGCAGATCGCCGATGCGGCGGAGGCGCTGCGGCTGCTGGTTGGAGGAGATCAGGTGACGACCTACAACGAAGGCGGAGAGCAGTACGAGGTGCACGTGCGCGCAATTGCCGGCGACCGTCAGTCGGCCGAGGCGATCGGTCAGCTCACGGTTCCATCGAGCCGGCACGGCGGGGTCGCCCTCGAGAATCTGGCGAAGCTGACGCCGGGCACTGCGCCATCGGAAATCAACCGATTGAACCGACAGCGCCAGGTGACGGTGTTCGCCGGACTGCTGCCCGGTGTGTCGCAGACGCCAGCGATGGATGCCATGTCACGCACGGCGGAGTCGCTCGGGATGGGGCCCGGCTACAGCACCCGGTTCGCGGGCCGGTCGCGCGAGCTCGGGCGCGCGGCGCAGAACTTCGTGCTCGCTTTTGGTCTGTCGCTCGTCTTCATGTATCTGATTCTCGCGGCGCAGTTCGAGTCATGGCTCCATCCGATCACGATCCTGCTTTCGCTGCCGCTGACGCTGCCGTTCGCCTTGCTGTCGATCATCATTACCCGGCAGTCGCTGAACATCTTCTCGGCGCTCGGACTCCTCGTGCTCTTCGGTGTCGTGAAGAAGAACTCGATCCTGCAGATCGACCACGCGAATCAGCTTCGTGAGCGCGGAATGGAGCGGGACGCTGCGGTGCTGCAGGCGAGCCGCGACCGTCTCCGGCCGATTCTGATGACCACGTTAGCTTTCGTGGCGGGCATGATTCCGCTGGTGCTGTCGAGCGGCGTCGGCTCGGCAACGAACCGCGCGATCGGGTTCGTCATCATCGGCGGGCAGTCGCTGGTGCTGCTGCTCACGCTGGTGGCAACGCCAGTGGCCTATTCCCTCTTCGACGACCTCTCGAAGATTCGCTTCTGGCGATGGGGACGGTCGGTCAAGCCGGCGGCGGCCACGGCGACGGTCCTCGCGCTCCTGCTGGCGTGGCCGTCGAGCGCCCGCGCGCAGCTGATGACGCCGGATCGGATCCAGGCCGCGCAGTCGCAGCTGCCGCAGACGCCGTCGACGACCACCTTCAAGATGACGCGCGAGGATGCCATCCGACTGGCCGTCGAGAACAACCCCGACCTCGCGGTCGCGAGGTACGACCCGCAGATCAGCCAGACGCAGGTGGCAGCCGCCAAGGGGTTCTTCACTCCGAACGTCCTGAGTGGCGTGCAGCGCAACAGCGCTCTCGACCCACCGGTCAACCTGTTCGGCAGCGATCAAGGCACCAATACCGATTTCTGGTCGACGAACGTCGGCGTGAACCAGCAACTCCCGTGGGGCGGAGGCTCGTACGTCTTCAACTGGGACTCGTCGCGGACGACCACCGACAGCCTCATCACCAGCTTCAACCCCGCGCTGGCGTCGAGCGTCCAGCTGGCGTTCTCCCAGCCGCTGCTCCGCGATTTCAAGATCGACGCGCCGCGAGCGGCCGTGGAGGTGGCGAAGACCAACCGTCTGATCGCCGACACGCAGCTGCGCGAGCAGCTGATCTCGACGTCCGCCGACGCCGAGCGCGCCTATTGGTTGTACGTGTCTGCGCTGGCTCTGGTCGACGTCCAGCAGCGCTCGCTCGACCTCGCGCTCGAACTCGAACGGACGAACCGCGCCCGCGTGAACGTGGGGCAGTCGCCGCCGCTCGACCTCGTGGCCGCCCAGGCCGAAGCCGCGCAGCGACGCGAGAACCTCATCGTGGCGCGCACGGCCGCGCGGGTCTCGGAGGACGTCCTGCGGACGATCACGCTCGACTCGAGGCGCGCCGACTTCTGGACGACGCACATCGAGCCGGCCGATCGGTCGCCTGTCGTCGGACCACCGCCCGACGTCGATGCCGCGGTCAGACGCGCGCTCGCCGAGCGAACCGATCTCGACGTGGCGCGCAAGGAAATTCACAACACCGAGACGACGGTCAAGTTGACGAAGACCGAGACGCTTCCCGATGTTCGCGTCCAGGCCAGCTACCTGACCAACGGCGCGGGAGGCGATCGCTTGATTCGGACCGGAGGCTTCCCCG
Source organism: Vicinamibacterales bacterium (assembly GCA_036258055.1). GTDB lineage: Bacteria > Acidobacteriota > Vicinamibacteria > Vicinamibacterales > 2-12-FULL-66-21 > DATAEK01. The sequence goes on along the minus strand of DATAEK010000030.1, from coordinate 22,818 downwards.
GTACGATTGTCGGGACCGAGTCCACGAGCTTCGGCAGCGTGCTCGGCCAGGTATTCACGTCGGATTTTCCGACGTGGGTCGTCGGGCTCACGTTCAGCTACCCGATCGGACAGAGCACCCAGGAGGCCAACTTCGCGCGCGCGCGGCTGGAGCGCGATCAGGCGACGGCTCGCCTGCACAGCCTCGAGGTCACGGCCGTCCGGCAGATTCGCGATGCCGCGGCGCGGGTGGAGCAGAACCAGCAGCGGATCGAAACCACGAAGCTCGGTCGCGAGCTGGCCGAGCAGCGGCTCGATGCAGAGCAGAAGCGATTCGACGTCGGCATGTCCACGAGCTTCCTCGTCGTCCAGGCGCAGCGCGACCTCGCGATCGCCCGTAACAACGAGTTGCAGGCGCTCCTCGACTATCAACTGGCCGTCGTCGCCTTCGAGACTTCGCAGCAAACCGGCGTCGGCCTGGCCACGCGAGTGGCGACGCAGCTACTGCCCGGGATCCAGTAGGGGCGGACTCGCTCGCACGGCATTCGGGCGCTCTTGAGCGTCAATGCCGGCATTACTCAGTTTGTCGTGGGGCCCCACCCCCACGACCTGCCAGCGCTCGCTCCGCTCGCGCCGCTGGCTATTCACACCAGGCTGCTTGGACAGCGACTAGGATTGCGGGGACCGTGCGGGTTCGACGAGCTTCAATGCGGGATCCGTTCCGTCGCCGAACACGCAATCCGCGACGAGCGCGGCGGTCAACGGCGCCAGCAGTATGCCGTTGCGATAGTGGCCGGTTGCATAGACGAGCCCCGGCACAGTGGCCGATCGACCGATGATTGGCAGCCCGTCGGCGGTTGCGGGTCGCAGCCCGGCCCGTGCTTCGAGGAACGTCGCGCTCCACGCGCCCGGCAGCAGCTCACACACCGCATCGAGCAGATCGCGCACGCCGGCTGCGGTCGTGCGCTCGTCGAACCCCACATCCTCGACGGTCGCGCCAACCAGCACGGTCCCGTCCGTCCAGGGCACGACGTAGCAATCCGGTCCCCACAGGATGTGGCGCAGCGGGTCGTGGTTCCAGCGCAGCCGCAGGAGCTGACCCCGGATCGGACGCACCGACTGCGCCACCCTCGATCCCTGATGAAAGCTGCTGCTCCAGCTTCCAGCAGCCACGACGACCGTGGTTGCTGACCAGCTCGTCCGGTCTTCAGCCGTCACCCGCAGCTGCGCTCCGTCGGGATCGATCTGCACGATTCGACGGTTGGCTTCGATCTCGGCACCATGCCGGAGTGACGCCCAGGCGAGCCCGTCCGTCAGCGATGGCACCGCGACGTATCCGTGGAGGGCGACGTCGAGCGCGCCGCGCGTCGATTCGGGAAGAGACGGTTCCTTGGCGCGGGCGGCATCCCGATCGAGCCACACCATCGGACCGCCCGGGGATGCCGCATGCCGCATCCGATCGGCGGCCGCGTCATCCAGAGCAACTTCGAGCGTGCCGCAACGACGGTACTCGATCGTCACCCCCGAGTCCGCGCGGACCTGCTCGATCCAGTCGTCGAAGAGATTCAGGCTGCGGATGGTGAGGTCGAGGAGCGGGCCGCGTTCGTGAGCCTCGATGTGCGGCGCGAGCACACCTGCCGACGCCTGAGTCGCGCCCGCGCCAACCGAGCGCGAGTCGACGATGCGCACGCGAGCCCCACGCCGCGCGAGCTCGCACCCCACCGCACAGCCGATGATCCCCGCCCCGACGATCAGAACGTCCGCGTCCGACACGAGGCGATCATAAGACGTTCAGCGTGCACCGTGCACCGTTCAACGTGCAGTGCAAGGTGCAAAGTGCAACGTGCTGGGTGCAACGTGCCGGTGCAAGGTGCGTGGACGGTGCCGAGGCAGGGTGGCGATGAACACCGCTTCCTGCACTTGAACGCGCACGTCGCACTGATGCACATCGCACCCGGCACGTCGCACTCGTGCCATCGCACCCTGCACCTTTGCACCCATGCACCTGGCACGAGCACGCTGCACCGCACGATGCACGTCGCACCGTGCACGGTGCACGCTCGCACGGTGTACGGTGCACGGTGAACGTTGCACGTTTGAGGGTCTCTACTCCTGTTGCGTCGTGGTCCGCCGCGGCCCGGTCTTCCCCGCGTCGAGATCGTTCCAGTTCAGGATCGTGTTGAAGCCGAGGAAGAACGTCCCTTGCGTCTGCCAGCGCCAGAACGGGCGGATCGCGAACATGACGACGTGGCCCTGACCGAGTGGGACGTCGACGACCTGCGCGCGATTGGACAGGGCCTGACCGCCCGAGAGCACGCCTGACAGCAGCATGTCGTCAGGGTTCGACGGGAACTGCATGACGACGCGCGGGCGCTCGGCGGCCGCGTCACCACCACCGAAGCCGCCGCGGCCACCGCCGCCGCCCCGGCCGCCACGGCCGCCGCCACCAGGGGTGTCACCGCCCTGCCCGCGCTGCGCACCGCTCGGCACGACGGCGTCTGGATCCCAGACCGACAGCTTCTGCTGCGACTGACCCGCCATGGGCGTCGTGTTCTGCCCAATTCCGCCGGCACCCTCACCTCTTCCGCCGCCAAACCCGCCGAAGCCGGCGAACGCTCCCGCCCCGGCACTGACATTCAGGACCGGATCCTGGTTGAAGTACACGGGCAGGCTGTCGCCCTGATACCCATACGCGATCGGGCTCCGCTTGTCGGTGATCATCCCGCGCATCACCGACCCTCTGACGAAGAGGGACTCCGGATTCTCGACCGTGACGCCGGTCGTCATGTTGTATTCGGGCATGATCGTCGAGGTCGAACCCTCGACGAGGAGCGTGCCTCCCTGCTGCACGAACTTCATCAGCTCGAGGAGTCCTTCGTACCCCATCCCGCCGCGGATGTCGTCGCTTTGATCTTGAGCGCCGAGATTCGGAGTCGCGTCGGTCTTCTTGTACGGCAGCGGCGCCGGTCCTGTTTTGGGAATGCCCGCAACCTGTGACTGCGCGTTGCCACCGACGTGGGGGAAGATGATCACGTCGTATTGCGCCCGCAGATTCCCTTCACGCAGCTTCTGGTCCGCAAAGTAGGTGTACGGGATGGCATAGGTGTCGAGCGCGGCGCGGACCCAACCCTCGTCCTGTGTCCGCTGCCAGGCATGCACGTAGCCGATGCGCGGCAGATCGAGATCGTGCAACGGCACGTTCGGCGCCGACGCAACGGCCCACGCCGTCAGCCCGAGTTCCTTCAGCGTCGGTTCCAGGGCGGCGCGGTTGGCATTCGGGATGACGAACGCTCCGGCGCGGAAACGTCGGCCGCTCAGCTCGAAGTCCTCCTCGGCCGCCTGCATGCGGACGTCCTTGTGCTTGTAGCGGAACGCCACGAGGTTGTTGTCGGTCGTGTGCTCGACGACGAGCACTGGACCGGTGCCTTCAATGCCGCCCGGCGCCTTGGCATCGGCCGTCAGCATCGTCATCTGCTGCGTGAGCAGACTCTTGTCGCCGATCGGTTTCAGCACGACGTTGCGCATCAACTGGAACGTCCACCCGGTGTCGTCGTACGGCCTCGGGTTGGCCGGCGGGTAGTTCTGAATCGAAAAGTACATGTCGGCGAGTGTCCGGTACGGTTGATCGCCACGAATGATGTAGTCGCCCGGGGCGACGCTCAGGTTGCCGATCTTGAACGCGGCGTTCGCCGTGTGAACCTCGAGCCCCTGACGGCGCAGCTCGTTGACGGCGTCGGCCGCATCGGCCTTGCGGTACTGGACGGCCGGAATCACCCACCCGAAGACGGGCCCGCTCGTGCCCCGCGCGACGGCGCGTTTGTTCTTGAGCCAGTAGTTCTCGAGATAGAGCTCGCGGTTTTTCGCTACGTGACTGAGCGTGAAGAGAATCGCCGATTCCTGGATGTTGGTGTTGTTGCGCGGGCCCCACTGAATCGAGGGCAGCGGCGGATTCGGTCGGAACCACTCACGGCTCGTCGTCGTCGCCGCCGGCCGCACTTCGTACGGATCCGGGCCGTAGCTCTGGACCTCGTAGAAACGTCCGATCGCGTTGTGCGTGTGCGCGATGAAGAACATGTAGTTGGGAACCCAGCCGTCGTAGAACCCGTACGTCCAGACGCCGGGCACACCGCGCTTTGTCATCTCCATTACGTCGTTCTTCGCGAGCATCCACCACTCGTCCACGGTGATTGGATCGAGCGCCTCGTTGTAGGGTCCGGTGCCGGTGGACGCGTAGAGGTAGGTCTGTGCCTCGTGGAGGTCGTGCATAATGGTCGGCTTCCATTCGATGAACGCCTTCGTCACGTTCCGCGTCAGCTTCAGGAACTGACCCATGCCGTCGCGGTTGTCGTCATGCGCGACATATTTGCCCCAGTACATCAGTGGCAGCCGCTGCGCGTTCTCCGGCAGCTTCTTGTTGAAGTAGTAGGTGTCGACCTGCTTCTCTCGACCATCCACCTCGATGACCGGCGTGATGAAGGTGATGACGTTGTTGCGAATCGCCTGGATGAACGGCGTTTCCTCGACCGCCAGCCGGTAGGCGAGCTCGATCAGCATCTCGGGCCCGCCGGTTTCACCGGAGTGCATGCCGCTCGTGATCCAGTAGATCGGCTTTGCGGTTTTGATGAGCTGTTGCGCCTGATCTTCGCCCGTCTTCCGCGCGTCGGTCAGCGACGCGAGCATGCCTTTGTATTTCTCGAGCTGCTTGATCGTCGCTTCGTCGGCAACCGCCAGCACCACCATGTCGCGCCCTTCCTCGGTCTGTCCGATTTTCCACATGCTGATGCGGTCGGATGCCTTGTCGAGCGCCTCGTAATAGCGATAGATGTCCTTCGAGTACGTCAGCTCACCCGGCATCCCGACGACGCGTCCGAGGAACTTGAGCGGGGTTGGAACGGTATCGGAGGCCGGCAGGTGATCCACCAGCTCCGTCATGATGCGCGGGTCCTGAGTGTATTCCTTGATCTTCGCGGTGTATGCCTCGTCGATCTTCTGCCTGGCCGGTTGCCGCGACTGAGCGGCGGGCTCGCCTGCAGGGCGCGCGGCGGCGGCGAAGATCAATGCGAGCGCGAAGCGGAGAACCGGGCTTCGCAAGGTGGCGCGACTCATTCCATCCTCCTGGTAGGGATCTTTCGTAGGCCGCCTTATAGCACAGACACTCGCGCCGTGGCAGCGCGCTTGCTATCGAATGACTCGTGCTGGCGCGCCTTCACGTGCCGTTGAGTTGGAGGGAACTGACAAAGCGAACCTTCACCGAATGTATTGCCGACGACGTCCTGAGTCTGGCGGCGCAGCAGGCGTATTACTTCTTCTTCGCACTCTTTCCCGCGCTCCTCACGTTCATCTCGATTGCGAGCTTCTTCCCCATCGCGAATCTGATGGACGAGATTCTGCGGTTTCTGGGCCGGATCGCGCCCCCTGAAGTGCTCAAGCTGATTGCCGATCAGCTCGTCGCCATCTCGAACAGCAACCACGGTGGCATCCTGACGGTCGCGTTCCTGTTGACCCTCTGGAGCAGCTCGGGGGCGATGGTCTCGATCACCACGACGCTGAACGCCGCCTACGACATCACGGAGGCGCGGCCGTGGTGGAAGGTTCGACTCCTGGCGATCGGGCTCACACTCGGGCTCGCGTTCTTCATCCTCACGTCGATCAGCCTCGTGCTCGTCGGGCCGACCATCGCCGAGCACCTCGCCACTCGACTGCAGATCGGCGAGGCGTTCAAGTGGACCTGGTGGATTGCACAGTGGCCCCTGGTGTTCGTGCTTGTTTCAGTAGGCGTCGGCCTGGTGTATTACTTCGCCCCCGACGCGGAACAGGACTGGATCTGGATTACTCCCGGATCGGTGCTGGCGACGCTCCTGTGGATTGCCGTATCGCTCGGCTTCAAGGTGTATCTGCATTTCTTCGGCAGCTACAACGAGACCTACGGCACCATCGCCACCATTGTCGTGCTTCTCACCTGGCTCTATCTCTCAGGCCTCGCCATTCTCGTGGGCGCTGAGCTCAACGCAGAGATCGAGCACGCCTCGCCGTACGGCAAGGACGTCGGGGAGAAAGTGCCGGGTGAGAAAAGGCAGATCAGCGCCGCGGCGGAACGCGACTACGACAGACGCCGGGCGCGCGGAGAGATTCCGGTTCCTGCGTTTCCCGAAGGCGTGAACTGCGATATCGAGGAGAAGCCGCGTCGTCAGCTGCGACTCAAACCAAGCGATCTCGTGATCGGCGCTGCGGTGCTGGTGCCGGCGGCGTGGAAGCTCACGCGCAAAATCAGAAACGGCGCGGCTGCGCCGGGATCGCGTAACTAGCGATCCTCTTTCCAGGCGTCGGGCCTGCGCTTTCCGCCCCAACCCCAGTAGACAGGCTCCTTCGATCTCGGCTGCGGCGGCGTGTCCGTCAGCTTTGGTCCGCCGACGCGAAACTGCGTGCTGGGGAACGGCTGCGCGAGGGTGGGCTGCTGAATGATGACGGCGCGGTCGTCAATCACGCTGCGTCGATGCGAGCGAGCGATCGGCACGAAGACGGGATAGGCCACCGGCACCTGAATCACGACTTCGCGAATCTCCGGTTGCGGAGGTGGCATGAATTGAGGCTGCGGATCCGGTACCTCTGTCGCGGCACTCTGCTCCGGAGTGGGTGGTTCGACAGGCTTCGTCCTGCCGCTTCGCACCAGCGCGACGATTACCTGTTCGCTGACGCCGGCGTTCTTGAGTTGCGTCAATGTCTCCGTGTCGATGTTGAACACACCGCCATCGACCTCGATGAGCGCGAGCAGGACATTCTCGCCAAGACCCGCCTTGGTCAGCTCGATGATGTCCCTGATGGTGACCGCTTCTGCCCGCGCGGGGATGAGCGGAAGCACCAGCAGGAGAGCAAGAACCACCCGGCGCATGAGAGACCTCCAGGTGCGATTGTGTGCAACGTTGCTGCCGCGCGCAAGTGCCGCATTTACAAGGATGGGCCGAATCCGGCGGTCCGCTGGTGAGGACAGCGAGTGTCACCCCGCGCGTCCTGACCGGGCCGCCGCGTCATGAGAACGGCTGAATTCGCCGATATTTCCGGCATAATCGGGGGCTCCGGCCGGGGCATGCGTATTGCTCGACCGCAAGGATACGCAGGAGCGAGATTGTCATGATTTCCAGACCCTTGGTGCTCGGACTCGTGGCCGCGGCCTGTGTAGCGGCCGCCGGGGCTGGTGCGTTTGTGGCCGTTCGCCAGAACTCGGCTGATCGCGCCGAGGCGGCCGTCACGACGCCGGCTTCAGCACAGCCGGGAGCGGCGCAGGCCGCACCTGCGCAGCCCGTTTCGGAAACCGAGGCCCTGGTCACGCAGCCGACACCGTCAGACTCGGCGAAGTCCGCGGAGGCACCGGCCACTGCGACCCGACCGGCTGAGGATGAAAAACCGACAGTCAAGGCGGACACCCGGGTTAAGCCGACTGCCGCAGAGCGGCCGGCCCCAAAGCCTCAGCCCAGCCGTACGCCCTCGACGCGCGCGGCTGAGCCGCCCGTCTACCATCCCAATCCGCCGGCTCCGGCACCCACGAAGGAGACGCAGCCGTCTGCTCAGCCAGTCGTCGAAGCGCCGCTGCCGGAAGCCGGACGTGCTCCGGAGATCGTGCCGGCGCCACCAGAGCCACGGTTCGTGGAAGTCGTCGTTCCTTCAGCATCGGTCATCGGGCTGCAGATGAACACGTCGGTCACGAGTGAGACGGCGCGCGTCGAGGACCGCGTCGAGGCACGGGTGACACGCGACGTCATGGCCGGCGGCCACACAGCGATTCCGGCCGGTTCCCGCATGCTGGGATCGGTCACGATGGTCGAGCGGGGCGGCAAGATCAAGGAGCAGGCAAAACTCGGCGTCCGCTTCCATACGCTGGTTCTGGCCAACGGCACCGAAGTACCACTGCGCACCGATGTGATCGTGCGCGAGGGAGAGTCGCCGTCGGGCGACAGCGCGCGCAAGATCGGTGGCGCGGCGGTAGGCGGCGCGATCCTGGGCGCTATTCTCGGAGGCGGCAAAGGCGCCGTCGTCGGGGGTGCGACCGGGGCGGCCGGCGGAACTGCGGTCGTCATGGCCGGCGATCGCAACGCCGCCAAGCTCACGACCGGCACCATCGTCACCGTGAAGCTGAATGCGCCGGTGACCCTCGAAGTCGAACGCAACTGACCTCGTCTCTTGTCAGCGGCATGCCTGCGACCGACAATCGTGGGCATGCCGAACTTCCCCCCCGTCCGCATTCCAACCTTCGTCCGCAGCGGCTCCTCGGGTCCACGCACGATCGCCGCTGACGCTTTCACGGGGCGGACGCGATGAGCGCCGTCCGGACGCGTGCGTTCGGTGACATGGATCCGGAGATCTTCCGCAAGGAAGCCCACCGCATTGCGGACTGGATCGCCGACTACCTCGCCAATCCCGGCCGGTATCCCGTGCTGGCGCAAGTGAAGCCCGGCGCTGTACGTGACGCGCTGCCGTCACACGCACCAGAGCAGCCGGAAGACTTCGCGCACGTGTTCGCCGACTTCGAACGCATCGTGATGCCCGCAATCACCCACTGGAATCATCCGGGGTTCTTCGCGTACTTCGCGATTAGCGGCAGTGCGCCGGGGGTCCTCGCCGAGTTCCTCTCCGCCGCGCTGAACGTTCAGGCGATGCTGTGGCGGACGTCACCCGCGGCGACCGAGCTCGAGGAAGTGACGCTCGGCTGGCTTCGTCAGCTGATGGGACTGCCGACAGGTTTCGAAGGGGTCATCTACGACACCGCGTCGATCTCGAGCCTGCACGCGCTCGCCGCCGCGCGCGAGGCGGCGGTGCCGTCGGCTCGATCGTCCGGACTCGCGGGACGACCTGACCTGCCAAGGCTGCGCGTCTACTGTTCGGATCAGGCGCACTCGTCGATCGACAAGGCCATCATCCTCCTCGGCCTCGGCCACGAATCGCTGCGACGCATCGAGGCGGACGCCGAGTTCCGGATGATTCCATCGGCGCTCGACGCCGCGATCGCCGAGGATCGCGCGAACGGGTGGCTGCCGATGGCTGTCGTCGCCACGGTCGGCACGACGTCCACGACGAGCGTCGATCCTATCGAGAACATCCTGACGATCTGCCAGCGGGAACGTATCTGGCTTCACGTCGACGCCGCGTACGCGGGCGTCGCCGCGATCGTGCCCGAGTATTCCTGGATCCTCCAAGGCGCCGCAGGTGCGGACTCGCTCGTCGTCAACCCTCACAAGTGGCTGTTCACACCGTTCGATCTCAGCGTCCTCTACTGCCGGCGGATGGACGTCGTCCGCACCGCGTTCTCGCTGACGCCCGAGTACCTCAAGACTGGTGAAGCCGGCAGTGTTCAGAACCTGATGGACACCGGCATTCAGCTCGGACGGCGGTTCCGGGCGCTCAAGCTGTGGATGGTGCTTCGACACTTCGGCGCCGCCGGCCTGCGCGATCGACTCTCGGAGCACATGCGGCTCGCGCGCCTCTTCGCGTCATGGGTCGACGACAGCGACGACTTCGAGCGCGTCGCGCCGGTTCCCTTCAGCGTTGTCTGCTTCGTCGCGTCGGGCGATGACGCCTTCAACGAGCGGCTGCTCGACGCGGTCAATGCGAGCGGCGAGATCTTCATCTCGCACACGCGCTTGAACGGCCGCTACACCCTGCGTCTCGCGATTGGCAATCTGCACACGACCGAAGCCCATGTGCGTCGTGCATGGGAGCTCTTGCGCGAGCGAGCGCATGAGCTCCGAACGTCACAGGCACGCGGGGCATAGCGCTTGCACCTCTCGCAGCGGATACGGCTCGAGCTGGTTGAGCCGGAATGGCGCGGATAGTGCTCCGCGCGTGCGGGAGGCGAGAGCGATGGTGTTACTGCGAAGGTTGTTCATCACAGGAGCGATGGCTCTGGTCGCGTCGGCGGGAACACCGGCGAAAGCGTCGGCCGACTGGCTGTTCACTCCGTTTGTCGGTGCGACGTTCAGTGGAAGTGCGAATATCGGCGGCGCGGGCGAGGACTTCGGCGACGAATTCGAACGCAAGGTCAATTATGGCGCGTCGCTCGCGTGGATGGGCCACGGTGCGATTGGTTTCGAGGCGGACTTCGGCTACTCGCCGAATTTCTTCCGCATCAGCCCCGACAACGGATCGTTCGATCTGGTTGGTGACAGCAACGTCACGACGCTGATGGGCAACCTCGTGGTCGGCGCCCCGCTCGGCGGCGTCCGGCCGTACGCGTCAGGCGGCGTCGGTTTGATCAGATCGCGGGTCGACGACGTCGGACAGTTCTTCGGTGACCTCACGAGCAACGATTTCGGGATGAATGTTGGCGGAGGCGTGATGGGATTCGTGAGTCACAACGTTGGTTTCCGCGGTGATATTCGCTACTTCCGATCGTTTGAGGACTCGAATCCCGATGGGATCGATCTGGGGTTGGGAGACTTTCATTTCTGGCGTGGCACGGTCGGGGTCACGTTCAAGTTCTAGCTACGAGTTGTGGGATAAGAGGAGATCAGGAGATCAGGAGAACAATTCATTCTCTTGATCTCTCGATCTCCCGTTTAATGTCCTCAGTTCACTCCGCGATCCACGCAACCCGCCATTCATCCCCGCTCACCTCGAGTGCAACGGCCCCATGCAGCGGGAATTCGCGACTCGCTTCTGGGGATTCGCGGAGCAGCGCGTGAAGAATCCGTGGAAGGCTGGGCATGTGGCCGACGAGCATGACTTCTCGCGTCTCACCCGCCAGTCGATCGCGGATCCAGTCTGGCGGATCGTTTGGTTGCAATCCCCGGATCGCGGAGAACTCCGCCATAGGATTGCAGGCGCGGAGAAGCGCTTCAGCTGTCTGACGCGCGCGGAGCTTGCCGCTGTGCCAGATCGCGCCCGGCTTCACCCCACGCGTGGCGAGATCGGCGGCGAGGCGGGCGGCATGTGCTCGACCGGTGCTCGAAAGCGGGCGCTGGGGATCGAGGTCAGGCTCGACGGCGTCGGCGTGGTGCACGAGGACGATCACGGATCACCTCAATGATCGATCCAGTCACGCAGTTCCTTCAGCGCCACGCCAACGGCGTCGGGGTGAGTGGACTGCGGCGTACGCTTGCCTCGAACCGACGCCTCGGGCGTGATGGCTTCCCGCACGTCGGCATCGAAGAGCGGGGAGTGCGAGCGCCATTCGTCAACGGTCAACGCATCGAACCCGCGCCCCTCGCGCAGGAGCCGGCGGACGATGCTCCCAACGATTTCGTGAGCGTCACGGAACGGCACGCCCCTCGCGACCAGGTAGTCAGCGACGTCGGTCGCGAGCAGCAAGCCTGACGCCGCGCGCGACGTCGTCTCGCGAATGAGGCGGATGCCGGAGAGCACCGAGCCGCAGGCCGCGAGCGACGCACTCACGGTGTCTTCGGCCTCGAACAGGGCTTCCTTGTCTTCCTGCAGATCCTTGCTGTAGCCGATCGGCAACCCCTTCATGGTCGCGAGCCAGCCGGCGTGCCGGCCGATGACTCGGCCCGCCTTGCCGCGTACGAGCTCGAGCGGATCCGGGTTTTTCTTCTGCGGCATCAGGCTGCTGCCGGTCGCAGCCGTGTCCGCGAGCTCGAAGAACGCGAATTCCTCAGAGGTAAAGAGGATCAGGTCCTCCGACAGGCGGCTCGCGTGGACCATCGCGAGGGCGCAGGCGTGCAGAAACGACGAGACGAAGTCCCGATCGCCGGTGGCGTCGATGCTGTTGGCGACGATTCGTGAGAACCCGAGGCGCGAGGCGAGCCAGGGGATATCCAGCGGATAGCTCGTGCCGGCAATCGCCCCGGATCCGAGCGGCAGCTCGTCGACCTCGAGGAGGACCTGCGCGAATCTCGCATGATCGCGCCGGAGCGCGGTGGCGTGCGCCAGGAAAAAATGCGCGGCGAGGATGGGCTGCGCGCGGCGAAGGTGCGTGTACGAAGGCATCATCGCATCGCCCGCGCGCGCGGCCTGATCCAGGAGCGCAGCCGCGAGGGCTTTGACCGCACGCTGAAGCTCCGGAATCCGGCGCTTGAGGTACAGCCGGAGATCAACCGCGACCTGCTCATTGCGCGATCGGCCGGTATGCAGCCGCCGCCCGGCATCACCGACACGCGCGATGAGCTCGCGTTCGACAAACGAGTGCACGTCCTCGTCCAACGCGGCGGCGGGGCTGTCGAAGAATGCCGGATCTTGACGGCTGCGATCGAGGATGGCACCCAGCCCGTCGCGGATCGCGGCGCCGTCGGCCGCGGAGATCACACCGGCACGTTCGAGGGCCTCGGACCAGGCGAGGCTCCCTATGACGTCGTCTTCGAAGAGCCGGCGATCGAAACGGAAGGACGCGCCGAAGGCGAAGAGCGCCGCATCGGGATCGCCTTCGAAACGGCCGGACCACAGGTGCGCCATCGTCAGCGTCCTGCCGAGAGGCGCTTCACCGAACGGCGCGCGCTGACCCGATCACGCGCGTTGGGTGACTGACAGCTCACGACGCGGCTGTCTCCTTTGAACAGACGGACTGTGACCGTACCCGTGACCCGCGGCTGTATCGCCGCCACGAAAGCGGCAATCGCCTCGCGCGCGGGCGAGAACCACTGCCCGTCCTGGATCAGATCGTCGAGGGCGCGCGACATCGGCGGAGCGAGTCGCTCGATCTCGCGCGGGATCACGAGATCCTGCAACGCCTTGTGCGCCGTACCGAGGACCACGGCAGCTGGGGCCTCGAGGACCGTTTGAGGCGCCCCGGCAGGCCGCCGGCTCTCGATGCGGCCGACGCCGTGGGCACCCGCAATCGTCTCCAGGCTTTCAATCATCTCGAGCAGCGGCATCTCGAGCCCGTTGGTGCGAACCGGCACGCCCGACTCGAAGTCCACCTCGATGAGCGCGGGCTCGTCGGGACAGTCCTCCGGCGCGCGCGTGAGCGTGAAGCGCTCGTCGGGGATCACCGCCTCGTCAGCATCCGCGGTGATCGATCGTCCCCAGAGATTACGGGTGATTCCGGCCTCGCCGTCCGATGACACGCGGAGGGAACGCGAGCGGGAGTAGGCGATGGCCTCAGCACGAGACAGTCCCCAGATCTGACCGGGCGCGATCGTGTCGAGTGACGGAGCGAGCTGCCTGACGGCGGCGTCTATGCGCACGGCGTTGGCGCCTCCGCCGAACGCGACTGCCGATGCTCCTTCCATGCGTGCCATGTCAACGAGACGCTTCGCGATCAGCGGCAGGGCCAGCGCGGCCGCCATCGGCGTGCGGACATCGAGGGATGCGCCGGCCTGCAGCGCGCGGAGCACGTAGTCCCGGACGAACTCCTCGCGCACGTCGAGCACGTGCGCACGGACGGCGCCCGCAGCGAGAGCGCGCTCGCGAACGTCCGTCAGCTCGCGGCTCTCACCGAGGTCGAGCGTGACGGTCACCACCTCCGCGTCGTACTGTTCCGACAGCCAGGGAATCGCGGCCGTCGGTTCGAGGCCGCCCGAATACGCGAGCACAATCCGTTTCATCGACAGAGGGCCCTCCGTCGGAGCTCATCAGCTCCGTTGTCTTCAGCTCCGCATGCGATCGAGGCGTTCCGACAGCGTCGCCGCGTCGGTGGCCGATCGGCAAATCACCAGAATCGTGTCGTCGCCGCCGATAGTGCCGACGACTTCGGGCAATCGCCCGCGGTCGAGCGCAATGGCGAGGGACTGCGCCTGACCCGGATCCGTTTTGAGCACGATCAACTGCTCGACCACGTCCAGCCGGCGGAGATACTCGCCAACCGCCCGGCGAACGACCGCCGCCGTGTCTTGCGGCGCTGGTTCGGGGCCCGTCGCTGCCCGATAAGCGCCATCAACAGCACGCTTTACAAGGCCCAAGTCACGGATGTCGCGTGAGAGCGTGGCCTGCGTGGCCTCGATGCCCTGTTCCTTCAGCAGCTCCCGAAGCTGCTCCTGACTGGTCACATCGCGCTGATCGATGAGCTGGAGAATGACCGACTGGCGTCGTGGCTTCATAACCATGCACGGCAACACAAGAGTATACACGGAATGAATACGCATGTATATCCTTGACCCATATTGTCTTGACTCGCGAAATCCGCTGCTGTATACCTAAAGGTTCCGATGAATAAGTATTCGCGGGTCAGGGTCGGAGTCGCAGGCGCTACCGGTTATGCCGGGGTGGAGCTCCTGCGCCGCCTCGCCCGACATCCGGCGGCGGAGATCAAAGTGGCGATGGCATCCGGTGCGTCCGAGCCGCGACGGGTCCCGTCGCTGGCGCACATCTGGGACAGCCCGATGCAGCCGTTCGATGTAGACCGGCTGGCTGACGAGACCGATGCTGTCTTTCTCGCGGTCCCGGATACGCTTGCGGCTGAGGTCGGCCCCGCCCTCGCCGCGCGCGGTCCGCGCGTCTTCGATCTTTCGGGCGCGTTTCGCCTGCGCGATCCGGAGCACCGCCGACGCTGGTATCCGCATTCGCCCGACCTCTCGGTCGAAGTGGCCTACGGTCTGACCGAGCGGTATCGCGACGCGCTGATCGCTGCGCGCCTGGTCGCGTGTCCCGGATGCTATCCAACGGCGGCGGTCCTCGCGCTGCAACCGATCGTCGCCGCCGGCTTGATTCAAGCGGGCGTCATCATCGACGCGAAGTCGGGTATCTCCGGCGCGGGTAAGACACCGAGCGAGCGGACGCACTTCTCGGAGATTCACGGCAGCATCGCCGCCTACGGCGTGTTCGGCCATCGCCATGCCGCGGAGATGGAGCAGGAGCTCGGGATGCCGGTCACGTTCGTGCCGCACCTCGTGCCGCTCGATCGTGGAATCTTCGAAACGATCTACGCGCGTCTTCTGCCCGGCGTCGATGAGGCCGCCGTGACGAGCGCACTCGAGGCGGCTTACGCGAGCTCACCGTTCGTTCGGCTGACTGGCACGGATCTGCCCGAGATCAAGCATGTCGCGCACACGAACTTCTGCGACATCGGCTGGCGCGTCGATCGGCCCGGCGGCCAGCTGGTCATGGTGGCCTGCATCGACAACCTCGTGAAGGGCGCGGCGGGACAGGCCATTCAGAATTTCAACGTGGCGTTCGGCTTCGACGAGACCGTCGGCCTCAATTGACGATGATCACCGTTCTCAAGCTTGGCGGCGAATTACTCGATGATGCGGCCGACGTCTGCTCGGCGGCGAACGCGATCGTCAGCCTCGCGGCTCGTTCACCGCTCGTCGTCGTGCACGGCGGCGGGCGCGCCATCGACGCCGAGCTGCGCGCGCGAGGCGAGCAGCCGTCATTCGTGGATGGCCTGCGGATCACCGATGCGCCAGCGCTCGACGCTGCGGTTTCGGTGCTGGCCGGCCGCACGAACACGGCGCTGGTCGCCGCGATCGGGGCTGCCGGAGGCCGCGCCGTCGGTCTGACGGGAGCGGACGGCCTCATCGGCCTCTCGACCAAGGTCGATACCTTCACGACAGTCGCGGGTCAGACGGTAGATCTCGGGCTGGTGGGTCAACCCGATGGCCACGACGCGTCGTTGCTGACCGATCTCGTGCGCATCGGGTGCATCCCGGTCATCGCCAGCATCGGGGTCTCCCGGGAAGGCGCGCTCCTGAACGTCAACGCAGACACGCTCGCGTCGCACCTGGCGGGCATCATCGGAGCGGGACGGCTGATCATCGCGGGCGCGACGGCTGGGGTCCTCGACCGTGACGGCGTCGTCATACCGACGCTCTCACTCGACGCGGTCGACCGCATGATCGCGTCTGGCGAGGCGCATTCGGGAATGGTAGCGAAGCTGACCGCCTGCCGCGCCGCGCTGCTCGCGGGTGTGCGGGAAGTGGCCGTGGTCGCGGGACGGACGGTCGGCGACTTCGATGTGGCGGTGGGTACGGTGATCTACCGGGAGCTGGTGACGACATGACGACGACGACCGACGTGATCGCGAACGAGACCGAACACCTGCTGCAGGTGTATCGCCGCGGGCAGGTGGTCTTCGAGCGCGGCCGTGGCTGCCGGCTGTTCGACGCGAACGGGCGTGCCTTCCTCGATCTGATCTCGGGCGTCGGCGTCGCGTCTCTCGGTCACGCCAACCCGAGGCTCGCGGACGCCATCGCGACCCAGGCACACGAGCTGCTTCACACGTCGAACCTGTTCTTCCACCCCCTGCAAGGCGAGGTGGCGACGCGCCTCTCGAGCCTCTCGGGACTCCCGCGCGCGTTCTTCTGCAACAGCGGGACGGAGGCGATGGAGGCGTGTCTGAAGTTCGCGCGCCGGTACTGGAGTGCCACCGAACCCGATCGCCGTCGCACCGGCTTCGTCGCGCTCGAGCATTCGTTCCATGGCCGGACGATGGGGTCACTGTCCGTGACGTGGGACGACCATTATCGTGCGCCGTTCGCGCCGCTCGTGCCGGACGTTCAGTTCGTGCCGGCCGACGATCCCGCGGCGCTCCGAAAAGCTGTGACCTCCTCTACCGCTGCGGTCGTGGTCGAGCCGATACAGGGCGAGGGCGGCGTGCGGCCGCTCGGGCGAAGCATGGCCGACGCCATCACGGCAGCCTGCCGCGAGACCGGCGCGCTCCTCATCGCTGATGAAGTGCAGTGCGGACTCGGCCGGACCGGCACGCCGTTCTACTCTGCCGTCCTGGGCCTGAAGCCGGACCTCATGGCGCTCGGCAAGGCACTCGGTGCCGGCGTGCCTGTGGGCGCTGCGCTCTTCAGTGAGCGGGTGGCCAAGGCCGCGGCTTTCGGCGATCACGGCAGCACCTACGGCGGAAATCTGCTCGCCTGCCGCGCCGCGCTGGTCTTCCTCGAGGAACTGATCGATCGGGACCTGATCTCACACGTCGCGCGAGTCGGCGTTCATCTCGAAGCGTCGTTGCGGGCCCTGGCCGCACGCCGGCCGATCGTGCGGGAGGTTCGCGGCGCGGGCCTGATGTGGGGCCTCGAGCTCGATCGTCCTGCCGCTGCGGTCGTGACCGCCGCGCTCGAGGCCGGGCTTCTCGTCAACCGCACGTCGGACACCGTGGTCCGGCTGTTGCCGCCGTACGTCATCACGGAGCAGGAGATCGACGAAGGCATGGTGCTGCTGGATCGGGCGATTGCCGCCGTCGCGGAGAGTCAGTCATGAGCGATTCGGTCACCCTTCGGCCCGCCGGACCCGACGATGTTGCGGCGGTACACCGCCTGATCGCCGAGAACACCGAGGCGGGACATCTGCTGCCGCGCAGCATCGCCGACGTCGAGGGTCACGCGGCCCGATTCGTGGTCGCCGAGAACGGCGCCGGCGTCGTCGGATGCGCGGAGCTTGCACCCCTGAGTGACGGCGTCGCGGAAGTTCGATCGCTGGTCGTGGCCGACACGCATCGCGGGAAGCGGATCGGCAGCCGGCTGGTCAGCGAGATCGCGTCGGTCGCCGGCGCCCGCGGCTTCGCGACGCTGTGTGCGTTCACTCACGAGCCGTCACACTTCGTGCGCATGGGTTTCACCATCGTGCCGCACATCTGGGTGCCCGAGAAGATCGCCCACGACTGCACGTCCTGCGCGCTCTTTCGCCGCTGCGGTCAGTACGCCGTGACGTTTCCGCTGCGCGCCGGGGTCACGATCAGGCCGGAACGTCCGGCGGCCGTCATCCACGGATCGCGCGCCGCTGCATCGCGCCGCCCGACCGTCGAGCGTTTGCACTTCAGGCGTCCGGCTGCGCGGCAACCCGAGCCGGCGGAGGCTGTGCCGGCGTGACGGACTTCGAGGTCCGGCGGGCTGACGGCGGCGTGACCGCGGCGCGCGGATTCCGGGCGGCCGGCGTCTCATGCGGCATCAAGGCGGCCGGCGCGCCGGACCTCGCGCTGGTCAGCGCCGGCGGTCCAGTGAGCGCGGCCGCCGTGTTCACGACCAACCTCGCACAGGCCGCGCCGGTCATCGTCTCCCGCGATCATCTCGAGAAGTCCGGCGGACGATCGGCGGCGATTGTCGTCAACAGCGGATGCGCGAACGCCTGCACGGGTCCGGACGGTCTCGCCCACGCGAACGCGATGGCGAAGCTGACGGCCGCCGCCGTCGGATGCGATCCGGCCGCAGTCCTCGTGGCCTCGACCGGCGTCATCGGCGTCAAGCTCGACATGGCGAAGGTCGAACGGGGAATCGCCGGGGCCGCCGGCTGCCTGTCGGCGTCGGGTGCGGCTGCCGCGGCACGCGCGATCATGACGACGGATCCTTTTCCCAAGGAAGCGGCGGTCACCGTCACGGCTGGAGGCGGGGAGTTTCGCGTCGGCGGCATGGCCAAGGGCTCCGGAATGATCGAGCCGATGATGGCCACGATGCTCGGGTTCGTCACGACCGACGCGCTCGTCGAGCCCGGCGTGCTGCAGCGCGCGTTGAAGATCGCGGTGGACGAAACGTTCAACGCCATCTCGGTCGACGGCGAGTGTTCGACCAACGATTGCGTGTTCGCACTCGCGAGCGGCGCCAGCGGCGTGCGGTTCGGTGACGCTGACGTGATCGCCCTGGCGCGGGCGCTCCAGGCTGCCTGCGAACCGCTGGCAGTGGGCATCGTTCGTGGTGGTGAAGGAGCCACGAAGCTGATCACCGTGCGCGTGACCGGCGCGAAGTCGAACGAGGACGCGCGCCGGACCGCGCGGGCCATCGCGAACTCGCCGCTGGTGAAGACGGCCGTGCACGGCGGCGATCCCAATTGGGGACGGCTGGTGGCGGTGGCCGGGCGATCCGGGTCGGCGTTCTCGCTCGATCGCGCGGCCGTCCGGATCGGGCCGATCGAGCTGTTCAGCCACGGCGCGCCGCATGACGAGCGCGCCCCGGACGCGGCGGAGTACCTCACGGGGAAGGATGTCGAGCTCGAAGTGGACCTGGGCACCGGCGGCGCCGGCGCCTCGCGCATGTGGACCTGCGACTTGAGTGCGGAGTACGTCCGCATCAACGCAGAGTATCGAACGTGAAGAGCGCTTATGACTACCGTAGTTCAACGTAAAGCGACGTTCGTGCCGGCGGCTATCTCACGCTTCCTGTCGATCCTCGATCTGACGCACGACGAGCTGGCAGCCTGCCTGAAACAGGCAGCCGGCTTCAAAGCGGCGCGCAGAGCGGGTGTGCCGCACGAGCGCCCGCTCGAGGGGCGACACGTCGCGCTGCTCTTCGAGAAGCCGTCGCTCAGGACGCGCTCCACGTTTCAGATCGCCATCCGCGAGCTCGGCGGCGACGTGATCGAGCCGCCGCAGGACGTGGCGCTGGGCGGGCGCGAGACGATCGCTGACGTCGCTCGAAACCTGGAGCGGTGGGTCCACGCCGCGGTGGTCCGCACCTACGCGCAAACGCGGTTGGAGGAATTCGCCGCCGCGGCGCCAGCACTTCACGTCGTCAACGCGCTCACCGACGACGAGCATCCGTGCCAGGCGCTGGCGGATTGCCTGACGCTGATCGAGAAGTTTGGCGACGTGCGGGGGCGCACCATCGCGTTCGTGGGAGACGGCAATAACGTCGCCGCGTCGCTCGCGCAGGCCGCCGCGATGCTCGGTATCCACGTGCGCATCGCGTCGCCGGCCGGGTTCGAGCTGAAGGAGTCGGTCCTCAAGAGCGTCACGTCACGAGCCCGGCACGGGGCGACGCTCGTTCTGACCAACGATCCGGTGGCCGGGGTGAAAAACGTCGACGCAGTTTATACGGACGTCTGGACGTCGATGGGCCAGGAAGGCGAGGCCGCGGATCGACGCGCGCTATTCGAACCGTTCCAGGTCAATGCGGCGCTCATATCGCACGCCGCACCGGATGCGCTCTTCATGCACTGCCTGCCTGCGCATCGCGGCGACGAGGTCACCGACGAAGTGATCGACAGCGACGCATCGGTGGTGTTCGATCAGGCCGAGAACCGTCTGCACACGCAGAAGGCGCTGCTGGCGATGCTGGGCTCTTAGAAGGTTCTAGTGGTTCTCGGGTTCTCGGGTTCTCAGGTTCTCGAACCTTCCAGAACCACGAGAACCTTTAGAACCCTAGAACCCTAGAGAACCCCGCCTGTGCTACCCTTCCGCCTTTCCCATGCAACAGGCGGTCATCCCGCGATACGGTCCACCGGATGTGTTCGAAATGCGGAGCGGGCCGGATCCGAGCCCTCGTGACGGCGAGATCCGCATCCGCGTTCGCGCCGCCGGCGTCAACTTCGCGGACATCCTCGCGCGGCTCGGGCTCTACCCCGATGCGCCAAAGCCGCCACTGGTCGTCGGCTACGAGGTGGCGGGACATGTGGACGCGGTGGGCCGCGACGTCACCGGCATCACGGAGGGCGAGCGGGTCGTCGCGCTCACGCGGTTCGGCGGCTATGCCGACTCAGTGGTCGTTCCGGCGGGCCAGGTCTTCCGAGTCCCCGAGATTCTGAGCGACGCGCAGGCCGCGGCAGTCCCGGTGACCTACCTGACCGCCGCCATTGCGCTCTATCGCATGGCCGCACTCAATCCGGGAGAAACGGTCCTCGTGCACAACGCGGGGGGCGGCGTCGGCATCGCCGCCACACAGCTCGCGCGTTTGCGGCGCGCGACGGTGATCGGGACGGCGTCGGCGTTCAAGCACGCGGCGCTCCGCACGTTCGGCGTCGAGCACGTGATCGACTACCGTCACGCGAACGTGGCCGATGAAGTCAGGAAGCTGACGCGAGGGCGCGGCGTGGACGTGATCCTGGATCCGATCGGCGGCCGCAGCTTCACCGAGAGTTACCGGATGCTCGCACCGCTCGGACGTCTGGTGATCTTCGGACTCTCGGCCGCGGCCCCGCGTGAAAGCCGAAGCTGGTGGCAAGCGTTCAAGACGTGGCAGACGACGCCGCGATTCGACCCGCTGTCGATGATCAATCGCAACCGCGGCGTCTTCGGCCTCCACGTCGGCCATCTCTGGGACGAGCGGCCGCAGCTCACGCCACTCATGGACATGCTCGTGAACGAGCTCACCGCCGGCCGCATCTCCCCCGTCGTCGCGCGGACGTTCTCACTCGACCGCGCCGCCGATGCCCATCGCTTCGTTCAGAGCCGGGCGAATATCGGGAAGGTCATCCTCACTACGTGAGATGACTCGGCACTCGGCGTTCGGCGCTCGGGGCTAGGGGTTCTGGGCCTAACCACTTCGGCCAACCGGGTTGATTGGAGGCCCGGTCAGCATCTCTTAATGCTCGCGGGGCCCACCCCCGCTCGCTTTACGCGCTTCGCGCGACGGCCTTTGGCCTTGCCGCAGCACAGAACGCTGCGGCCTACTGTCTGTTCATGGGCCTCACGGCTGCTGATTCAGCGCCGTTTTTCATTCATCCAGAGCCCAGCTCGGTCTTCTCGTCCGAGCGCCGAGTCCCGAGCCGCGGACAGCGGACAGCGGACAGCGGACAGCGGACAGCGGACAGCGGACAGCGAAATCAAATCTCATTTACCGCTGCTGGTTATCGCTCTTCCGCCTCCCCCGAGATGCTTCCGGAAGAACGCGTCCATCCGCTCGAGCGTGTACATCCAGCGGCTGTGCAGCATCGACTCGTGCGTGTCGTCCGGGAACACGATCAGCTCGTACTCGACGTTCCGCGCGCGCAACAGTTGAACCAGGCCGGTCGTCTGCTGGAACGCGACGTTGCGGTCGTCGTCTCCATGCACGAGCAGCACCGGAGACTTCCAGCCGTCGATCGCCGAGATCGTCGAGGACTGGTACGAGACGGCCTCGGGGTCGAGTGAGCTGCCCCAAAGGTGAACGCCGGCCAGGTCAACGCCCGCCTTGAAGATGTCGGAGTTGCGGGCGAGCGCTTGCGACGTCAGCACGCCCCCGTACGACAGCCCCCAGATGCCCACGCGATTTGGATCCACGTCGGGCCGCGACTGCAGATACTTGCCTCCGGCGACGACGTCCTGGTACTCGGCGTTGCCGCGTCCGCCGGTGTTGGGCGCCGTCCTGAACGAGCGGCCGTAGCCGACGCCGCTGCGGTAGTTGATCGACATCACCACGTAGCCCTGATTCGCCAGCCACTGATTGATGCCGTACGCCCAGTGGTAGAACTGCATGTAGTGGTACCCGAGCAGCATCTGTCGCACGGGACCGCCGTGCACGAACACGATCGCCGGGCGTTTCTCGCCAGGCTTGAGATCCTTCGGCACGAACACCTGATTGTGAATGTCGAGACCGTCGGCGGCTTTGGTGATCACCAGCTCCGGCTTCACGTGCGCGTCCATCGGAAACGCCTTGCGCGTGAGCGGGAAGACGATCTTCTGGGCGTCGGCCGATGCCGTCGTGCCGAGCGGCCAGATACCGAGTGACTGCGGCATCTTCCAGTCCGCGCTGAGCGTCGCGAGACGCTTGCCTGACGCGAGCGGTGCCGGATACGTCTCGATCCCTTCGCCGCTCGTCACCTGTTCCGGCGTGCCCCCAGCCACAGGTACAGCCCAGATGTGCCGCCGCTCGATGTCCTTCGCGTTCGTGCAGTAGTAGAGAGTCTTATCGTCAGCCGAGATCGCCACGGACGTCTGATCTTCGATGATGCCGTCGGTCGTGGTCAGAAGAACCGGCTTGGCATTCGGCGTCGACAGATTGATTGAGTAGTAGCGCTCCCACTCGTCGACGGGACCGTTCTGCGGTGGCGGCGGTTCGGGCACCGGCGGCTCGCCGCGGCCCCTGCCGCCGCGTCCGCCACTCGCCATGTTCGCGCCGAACACGAAGTAATCGCCCGCGAGCCGCGGATTGGCGAACGTCGTGAACTTTCGATCGTCAGGCTCGTTGTGCCACACCTCCTGAGCCTCACCCGTCGTCACGTCCGCTTTCCAGATCGACAGCGTGTAGCCACCCTTGAATGCTGCGCGCGTCAACCCTGGCACCTTGGACGCGGGGCTCTGATCGACGCTCTCACCCCGGCCCGCTTG